>JAHYJL010000224.1 GCA_019429045.1 Bacteroidales bacterium | reverse complement strand
GCATGAGTCGGACGAGCCGGCCGATGTGGTGGTGGTCAATACCTGCGGCTTTATCAACGATGCGAAGGAGGAATCGATCGATACGATCCTGCGCTATGCCCGGGCCAAGCAGGAAGGACTGGTGGGGAAAGTGTTCGTGATGGGGTGCCTGTCGCAGCGCTACCGCAAAGAGCTCGCGGCCGAGCTGCTGGAGGTGGACGGCTTTTACGGCATCGATGAGCTGCCCGTGATCCTGAAGGCTCTGGGCGTCGATTACCGAAAGGAGCTGGTTGGGGAGCGGATGCTGACCACGCCGCGCCATTATGCCTACCTGAAGATCTCTGAAGGCTGCAATAAAAAATGTTCCTTCTGCGCCATTCCGCTGATCCGCGGCAAGCACATTTCCCGCCCGTTGGAGGAGATTATACATGAAGCCACGTTGCTGGCATCAAAAGGGGTGAAGGAGCTCATCCTTATCGCACAGGATCTGACATATTATGGCATGGATCTTTACAAGGAAAGAAAGATGAAGCCCCTTCTGGAATCCCTGGCGGGGATCGAAGGCATTGTATGGATCCGGCCGCACTACGCCTATCCGTCCGATTTCCCGCTGGAAATACTGGATGTCATGCGCGACAACACGAAAATCTGCCGCTACCTGGATATTCCCCTGCAACATATCAGCGATCCGCTGCTGCGCTCGATGAAGCGCGGGATAGGCCGGGAAAAGACGTTGCAGCTGCTGGAGACCATCCGCGCAAAAGTCCCCGGCATCGCCATCCGCACCACGCTCATAACGGGTTATCCCAATGAGACCGAAACGCATTTTGAAGAGCTGAAAACCTTTGTCAGGCAGCAGCGGTTTGACCGGCTTGGGGTCTTTACCTACTCACCGGAGGAAAAAACAGCAGCCTACTACCTGCACGACGGAGTGCCGGATGAAGTGAAGCAGTCGCGGATGGAAGAGCTGATGGAGATCCAACAGGAGATTTCTCTGGAAAAGAACCGGGAAAAAGTGGGCCGGACCTATAAAGTGCTGATCGACCGCAGAGAAGGCGAATATTACATTGGCCGCTCGGAATTTGATTCCCCGGAGGTCGATAACGAAATCCTTATCACCTCAACCAAACCGCTGGAAATCGGCTGTTTTTACCCCGTCACGATAGAACGGGCCGAGCATTTTGACCTATTTGGAACGGTGACACAATAATGTCCACTTAATGTCGCGAGCGCAGCGAGCAAATGTCTAACTAATGTCCACTTTATCTCACCACCACGAACTTTCCCCTTGCCGCGTTCTTTTTCTTGTCACGGCAGATGGTGATGTATAAGCCGGAAGGCAGTCCTGATGTTTCAAGGGTGTACATGCTGTTGGTGATGGTTACTTCTTTTTGAATTACCACCTGCCCGAATGTGTTGTAAACGGTCAGATAAATGTGATCATTCTTGAAATTCTCCGGAAAAGTTAGCAGCGACCAGTCTCTTGCCGGGTTTGGTGAGATTTTTATCGTTGATTCATAAACTTCCTTTGTCGGTAGGTCTTCAAAGTTGACAAAAATATCACAATCCAGGTCAATGGTATCTGACAGGATCTGGTACGGGCAAAGACTGTCGTAAACCATTGGCTGGGTGTAAAGGGTGTCATCTTCCAGGTCTGCATTCATTTTCCAGAGGTAGATGTCCCAGTTGTTGTCTATTACATAACTTCCTGTAACCAAAATTTTGTCATCATTTGTTTTAATAATTTTCCTAGGAACCATGTATTTATTGAGCAGAATTCTTCTATTGAGACAAATTCCTGATGAATCTGTAACATGAACTGCTGAAAATTCATTAAAGTTTGGAAATTCACCAATTTTCCAGGTTAAACCAATCATGAATGTTGAATCCGAGAGCGAAATAATTGGAGATGCCGATCCCTGATGAATTGTATCACCCATTAAAAAAAATCTTTCTATACTGTTCCCTTCATTATCAAATTTCATTAATATCGGTGATTGTGGGCGGGAATCATTAAATCCCCAACCGGTTGAATAAAAAATACCATTGGAAATTTCAACCACTTGATGAGCTTGTCCAGTGATATCGTTCCAAAACAGATCCCAAATTTGAACACCTGAAGAATCAGTCTTGATCCAGAATGGACGTAATCCTGGATGATACGCTCTTCCTGAAACAAGATAATTACCATCTGCATTTAAGTATAAATATCCTCCTTCTTCATTGTAGATCAGAGTATCTTCCTGGGCCAGTTGTTGTATCCAAACCGGCTCTCCCGACGGGTCCATTTTAACCAGGCTGATTCGTGCATATCCAGGCCCTTCACCGTAATATTTCAGCAAACCTACATATGAATGATCCTGAAGTTGAATAATGTCAATACCGTAATTCTGATCAGGTGATGGAAACACCCGGCACCATTCAACTTCTCCGCATACATTCATTTTAATGAAAACAGGGTCATTATCACCAGAACTATATTTACCTGTCGACCCGGAGATAATAAAACCTTCATCTGAAGTAATTGTTGATTGAGAGAACCAATTTCTGTAATTACCATCTCCAATCTTTTTGTCCCACAATACATTCCCGTTAATATCCGTCTTAATAATCCATGCATGTTTTGGAATGCCTTGACTATTATAAGTAAAAGCTGTTAAAATATAACCTTGATCATAGCTTTCATGTAAGTCATTTACAAGAGAATGAAAATTATCGCCATATATTTTAGGCCATAGCTGAGCCATTGAACAACTTGATATTAACAGCGATCCGAGTAAGCAAATAAGATTTGGTAGCTTAATGTTGTTTATTGCAAACATTAGTACCCTCCTTTACTTATTTTTTTGCTGTCCAATATTTGATTTCCTGATTTTAAGGAAACAATATAAAGGCCATTTGGATAAGCTTTGAGATCAATGTCCATTTGATCTTTGCTATTTTTAACAGGAAATCTGTTCAACACATTTCCCTTCAAATCGATTAGTGCAATTTCGCCGTTTTTGTATTTATCATCCAGATGGTAATAAGCAATGACATAATCCCCTGCCGGGTTTGGGAATAGCCATAACTTATTTTCTGCGAAATTCTTTGTTTTTACGTGGTTTTTTGATGGATAAATCCTGAGAGATTTTGTAAAATCGGGGAAATGGATGGTTTCGCTATGATCGATGAACCCTCCTTTGACAAGCAATCCCCTTGACAATGCAGCCATTGCTGGACTTCCCGATCCCTTCAGATCCATCAATATACCAACGGATGCTGAATCCAGTTGTTTTGCTTGTAGGTTGCTGTCAGCCATTGTTTGCAGGATACTGAAAAATACCAGATAATTATCATGATCCGTGCTTTGGCTTTCACTTAAACCAAACTGCGACGGGATGGCGTTCAGGGTTCCGTAAGCCCCGGCCGGATTACCGTTATTCCAGTAAGCCATTGCCAGCGAGTACC
>JAHYJL010000223.1 GCA_019429045.1 Bacteroidales bacterium | reverse complement strand
CGACAGCTATCGAATGAAAGATATAATCGAGACATAAATCCTTGGTGTCAAGTAGGCGCTGGAACCTGAAAAATGGTCCCAGCGCCTCTTCAAATAGCGCTTTAGACCGTACATTTTCAAACCGCCAGATTTAGGACATTTTCACGCCGCCGCCAACATCTCTTCGGAAGTAATTGAGAACGGAATTACTATAACAAAGACGTCGAGAGGTAGTCAGGTTGGAGGGGCCATTGTGGGCGGACTTCTATTGGGTGGTGTTGGTGTAGTACTTGGTGGCCTTTCAGGGAAAACCACATCTGTACATGAAGTTAGTAGTGTTGATCTTCGGATTATAATCAATAATATACAAAACCCCGTACACTTGATAAAATCCTTGAGCCTTGAATCAGCGAACCACTGGCATGCCCTTATCTCCGTATTAATTAAACGTGCGGAAATTGACTTGAAAACGGCTCAATCTGAATTACCGATACCGTCAATAGATAGAAAGGTTAAAATGAATAAAACAGAAGAAACATTATCCCGAAAAGAATTAGAAGAAATTGAAAAGAAGTTTTTGGCAAGACGGGTAAAATGAGCACCCTTAGCAGAGAGGCATAGCATTTTGCTAACTCGGATGGTCAATTTTCGGTTGACATTCCCACGAATGGCAAGGCTGGATAATTTATTATTCGGATAGGCTGGCCAACTGTTGGTACGTTACCTTTGAACCCTCACTCACCGGCACTACATTAGGACAGTCCTATTTGGTAGCCGTATCCAAAGAGGATGGGGAAATAATGTGGTCGGGATTGGTAGGTGAATAGGAAAACAAACGATGATCGAGAAAATTATTTCCGGAGGCCAAACCGGAGCTGATAGAGCGGCTCTGGATTTTGCCATTAAGCACAACATCCCTCACGGCGGCTGGATTCCCAAAGGTCGAAAGACCGAAGCTGGAATATTGCCGGAGAAATACCATCTTCAGGAGATGCCTACGGGCAGTTATCCAAGGCGCACTGAGAAAAATGTCCTTGATTCAGACGGCACATTGATTGTCTCACACGGACTTTTAACAGGTGGATCAGCACTTACGACGAGCTATGCAGAGAAGCATAAGAAACCTTGGATTCACATTGACCTCGAAATGACTACTTGTTCTGAAGCCGTAAAGATGATTCAGGAATGGGTCGAACGAAACGGAATCAAGACCATGAACGTAGCAGGGCCGAGAGAAAGCAAGGACCCGACGATTTACTTGGCTGTGATGGAACTTCTGGAAGCAACGGTGGGTGGATGAATTGCCCGTGAAAGGACGCCAAATAAAGATGCTTTACCCCGTGACAGGCCAATACGAGTCATAAAGACAACAGGTTTCGATTGAGGACTGACCAGCGAGGGAAGACAGCGGCAATTTAGGCATGTAATATTATGGAAATGACCCAGGAAGACATAACGCGGCTTCAATACGCGAAAGACCTTTTGGAAAATCCGGGGATAGTCGAAAAGCTTACCAATGTCGTCGGCATGCCCTTTGAAAAGGCTTTTGACTATCTGCCGGATAATTGGACAGCCATGATCCAGACGATAACACATAAATCTCTTCATAACGCGCTCACGGTTGCCGTCAGAACGCTAACCCTCAAGGAGAGAAAATCATCCAATGACAGGCTTCACAAATTTCTAGTTGCCGCATCTGGTGGCATCGGCGGCGCTTTCGGACTTCCGGCGCTGGCGATTGAACTGCCCGTCACAACCGTTATCATGTTCCGGTCTATTGCCGACATTGCCCGCAGCGAGGGAGAGTATATTCAAAGCATCGAAACGCGTTTGGCCTGCCTGGAAGTATTTGCCCTGGGCGGCAGTTCCGACAAAGACAACGCCGCAGAAAGCGGTTATTATGCCGTAAGGGCGCTGCTGGCAAAGCAGGTATCAGAGGCGGCAAAGTATATCGTGGAGAAGGGCATCGCCGAAAAAGGGACCCCCGCGCTGGTGCGCCTGATTGCCGTCATTGCCTCCCGTTTTGGCGTCACCGCATCCCAGAAAGCCGCCGCATCGGCAGTTCCCGTGATCGGCGCCGCCGGCGGTGCGTTGATCAATTCCATCTTCATGGACCACTTTCAGAATATGGCCAGAGGACATTTTATGATCAGGGGATTGGAGAGAAAATATGGGGAGAAGACAGTGAATAATCTGTATTTAACTTAAAGAGGCAATTATGTTTTGACGTAAGCGTGGAAGTGAAAATAATAAAAACAGTTCTATAAATAACTATCATATTTCACATTACATTCCGAATTGACCATCTTTTAAGAAGGATACGATAAGTGATGCCACAGTTGAACATACCAGGTATCCCTGATGAGGATGAGGATGCAGAAAAGTCCCTTCTCGCCAATCTTCTTCAAGAAAGCAGACTCTACCACCAATCAAAAGATTACAAGGAGCTGCTGGATTTTGTGACGAAGCTGCCCAATTTTGCACCCTTTAATGCTTTCCTGCTCAATTTGCAAAAGCCAGGGTTGCGCTTTGCCGCATCAAAATTCGACTGGCATCAACGCTTTGGCAGGGAGGTTAAGGAGGGGGCGCGTCCTTTGGTAATTCTCTGGCCCTTCAGCCCAATTGCACTTGTCTATGACGTGGATGATACGGAAGGCTACCCGCTGCCTGATTCTGTGCTCCATGCATTTCAAGCAACAGGAGTTCTGAAGAATAATGACATTTTGCATTTTCAAAACCTTCTTTTACGGCAGGGTATTGAGCTTAGGCAAATAAAATACGGTGATGGACATGCCGGTCATATTCAGGCTGAGCAAATAATAGAAGGAACGGATATCATTGAGCGCTCTACAGATACGAAAAAACGCCCCACGTATCGTATTCGAGTTAACAGCACTCACGATCCCAATGTCCAGTTTGTGACTTTGATACACGAAATGGCCCACCTTTACCTCGGCCATCTTGGCCCGGACAAATATCTGAAGATAGGTGAACGGTTCAGCATGACGCATGAACAAGCAGAACTTGAGGCGGAATCCGTTGCATATCTTGTCTGCAAACGGTATGGTGTTGAATCAAAATCAGAAGCATATCTGGCAGATTATGTGAAAGCTAATGATAAAACTGGAGACATTCACTTTTACATGATTATGAAGGCTGCCGGACAAATAGAAAATGTCTTGAATCTTGGCGACATGGTCTCTTTTGGCCCTAAGAAACAACTGAGATAATCCTTGATTCAGGAAAAATTTGAACGAAAAAACAATGGAGCGACGTTAACAGTTCCCTCAGCGTCTTGGCTCTATCCGGGTTGGGCGGAGGTATGTAGAGTTGCACGTTATTTGGACAATTATTTCCTGATTATTTGGGCCTGAATTTGAACTAGGATAGCATGAATATACAGGGCAATAAAGGCCAAGCCCTTCGGGTGCTCCCTGCGGTCGCAGCCTT
>JAHYJL010000021.1 GCA_019429045.1 Bacteroidales bacterium | reverse complement strand
CTCATTGATCATTTTGATGAAGTTATCGCGGTGAACGGGAGTGTCATTATAAAGTTTAAGGGTGATATCACCGAAACTGGTGGTGATCAGCACCAGGGTTTCATTGCCGTCTGCCGGCTGTTGCTGCTGCTGCGGAATGTCCTGTGCTTTGTCCCGGGTCTCGCCCTGGGTTTTGTCCTGTGGATTGCCCTGTGAGCAGCCCGATTGTTGTAAGGCCATGAATAATACCGTTAAGATGAGGAATGTTTTTTTCATAAGATGATCATTTTAAGTGGATCTGATGGACAAAAATAGAAAAAATAGCAAAAAGGCGACAGAATAATTTAAGGATGGGATTTGGATTGTGTTTTTTCGATATAGCATCTGCGGCATAACGGTTCATAGCGGTCGCCTTCTCCCAGTACCACCAGTCCTTTCTGGTCGCTGGTGCGATGGGAATATTGCGCCAGCCCGCCGCACCGGATGCAGATCGCGTGGACCTTGTCGACATATTCGGCGGTGGCCAGCAGGGCCGGGATGGGCCCGAAAGGCTTACCGGTGTAGTCCATATCGAGTCCGGCGACGATCACCCGCGTGCCGGCGTCGGCCAGCTTGTTACAGACCATCACCAGTTCATTGTCGAAAAACTGCGCTTCGTCGATACCGACTACATCGAAGTCGTTGGCATAAAGAAGTATTTGCGCTGCGGCCTGGACGGGTGTGGAGTGGATAACATTTTCATCGTGCGATACGATATCCTCGGCGTGAAAGCGGGTATCGACGGCCGGTTTGAAGATTTCCACGGATTGTTTCGCGATCAGGGCCCGGCGCAAACGGCGCAGCAGCTCTTCGGTCTTTCCGGAGAACATCGACCCGCAGATCACTTCGATCCAGCCGGAACGCGTATGGCCGTGTGAACGCTCTAAAAACAAGTTTTAAGGTTTAAGTTTTAAGGGTTGAGTTCGGATTTTTTGAAAGATCAAAGTTACAAAATAATTGTGGATGGGCATTAGGTTCCGTGTTTCGTGTTTTGTGTTTCTTGTTTTGTGTTTTTTGTTTCATGTTCAAAGAACCAGGAACCAAGAACCAGGAACCAGGAACCAAGAACCAGGAACCAGGAACCAGGAACCAGAAACCAACACCTAATACCCAATACCCGAAATACGTTCATCCATAAAAACCCGGCGTTCATCCTTAAAATCCCGGCGTTCATACATTTGTTTCATACCTGCCTGCGGGAGGTTGTATATTTATATGGTCATTAGCTCGCTGCGCTAGTGACATTAAGTCTTATAAGAAACACGAAACACGAAACATGAAACCATAAAGTAAACAAACATGAAAAAAATCAATTTACTCAAAAACATGCTCTGGGCGGTTACCGGGGCGATTGTGCTGACCTGGTCAGCCTGTTATCCTCCGTATTTTGAGTCGATCGAGCAGCCGGAGGAGGCGGAACTTGAATCATCCTTTCCCGTGGACATAACCGTTGCCTGTGACCAAGATCTATCAGAAGCAGGCCGTATTGTCTCAAACATCGGGCTGCAACTGCCTGACAGCTGGGATGAGATGACTACTGTGTTGAACACCAATTACCGGCTGATCTTCGGTATCAAGCTGCCGCTGGGTTGGACGGTGGAAGACAATTTCCCGTTTACCGGCGCCGATACGGGGATATTCTCATATTCGGAACCCCTGTCAATTGAAATGAATCTTACTTATCCCCCGGGTGCAAATTATTACTGGTGGATGAGTGAAAACCCGGATTACCTGCAAACAAGCTCCGGGGCAATTTATTTCTCTCCGGTCATAACCACCGGAGATCAGCCCGGCACCTATTACCCGGAATATTCTCTTAGTTATTGGACAGGATCTTCCTATTTCCTTAGTGGGTACCCTTCAACACCCGGACCGATCTATGTCGGCCTGGAAGATACCGTATATGTGACCAACCTTGATAACAGCGGACCCGGGAGCCTGCGGGACGCCCTTTCCTGTGTAGGCATCAATGGCGTGATCCGGTTTGATATCTCCCTACCGGCGGTCATTGTGCTGAATGAAGAACTGGTGATTGAAAGGGGCGTACATATCGAGGGGCCGGCAACGGGCGGGCTCTGGATATCCGGAGGATATAACGGCCGGATCTTCCATGTTCAGAAACCGGGATTCCATCTGTCCAACATCATCCTGCTGCATGGAGATGCAGGAGATGGAAACGGTGGAGGTATTTATACCAGGAATGTATCTGGTTCGCTGACAAACGTAAAAATTGGCCATTGCAAAGCCAATTCCGGAGGGGGAATGTATATTACAGGGAACAATTGGGAACTGCAGGATGTTGAGATAGAGTATAGTACAGCCGCCGATAACGGAGGGGGGATTTATAACGGCGGCAGCCTGACACTGTCCGGGGTTACCATCCGGAACAACCAGGCGGGAAACTACGGGGGCGGAATTTACGGAACTTCATCCGTAGTTTTTGATCCGGCAAACCAGTGTAATATTTACTCCAATTCGGCTTCCCTGGGTTTTGACCTTTATGGAGGCAATGGTTCGGTCATCTCTCTGAATAAATTCACGGTCGCGCATCCCAACGATTATTTCACCTATCCGCAAGAGCAGTTTGCCGGGTTTTCCATTCAGCAGTGTGAATGCCCCCAGATCGACCAGGATGTCTATGTCAATCCTTCGGGTTCCGATGAGAATACGGGCCTGTCACCTGAAAGCCCTTTCAAAACCATCAGCCACGCCCTGGCCTGGATCCGTCCTAATTCAGCAAACCCGAATACCATCCACCTGGCACCCGGGACCTATTCTCCCGAAACGAACGGGGAACCATACCCGTTATATGCCAACAGTCATGTCTATCTCGCCGGGCAGGACAGGGAGGCTACCATCCTGGGCGGGACCCAGACCATTTTGCGCTGCCTGCAGGATATTGATTTCAGGATTACAGGCGTGAAATTGAGCCATACCGGGTCTAGTGGAATATACATGGAGGGGTCTGATGTTTCTTTGGATGATTTCATTCTGGGAGATGCCAATTATCCACAAATCTATTCCATTTCATCCACCCTTAGCCTGACCGATGGGATCATCCGGCAGATTGAAGCATATGGTACACAGATAATATTGGCCAGACAGGGATCGAATCTCATTCTGGAAAACATGCAGATCCATGCCAACCTGCAACCTGTTATTTTAAAAATTGAAGATTCGCAGGCCAGTTTGAACGATTGCCTGATCGAAAATAATACAGCAACGTACAGCAATGATCTCATCTCCGTTGACGGTAATTCCCACCTGGAGATGAGCGGGACTGTTATCAGGAATAACAACCTCTATAATGCAGCGCTGGCTTTTTCTGGCACCTCCACTGCCTGGTTCGACACGGATCACCGGTCCAGTATTCATTCCAACGGCATTGGCAAGGACATCCGTGCCGTTAACCATACCGGCGACGTGATCCACGTGGTGCTGGATACCTTTACCGTTCTGCATCCAACCGGATATTATGTTTTCCCGTTGAACAAGTTCACTTTTGACATACTGAACGGGATGTCGCCCCAATACAGCCAGAACATCTATGTCAGCCCGCAGGGTTCGGATGAGAATACCGGCCTGACGCCGGACGATCCGCTCAGGACAATCACCCGGTCGTGCATGATTTATTACCCCGAGGTCAATGCACGGGACACGATCTTCCTGGAAGCAGGGACCTATTCCATGGAATCCGGGGAACAAATCCCGATATACGTGGCCGAAGGCCTGACATTATACGGGGCAGGGCCGGAGCTGACGGGCATATCCGGTATTATCAGCAATAACCCGATCATCAAGATAGACCACTCAGATTACGCACACCTGAAGGGATTGACATTATCCGGTAATACCTATAGCAATGGTTCGGGGCTGCAGGTCTCCGAAAGTAATGTTTTTCTGGACAGTTGCATAGTTCGTGCTAATAGCCGCGGTATATCCATCACCGGAACCAGCGAAATATCAGCGAATGGCACGGAAATATCGACGAATGGATATGGTATTTATGCTTTGGATGCATCGATTGCATGCAATAATTTGATGGTGAAAAATAATAATAATGCCGGCGGATTGTATGCCCGCAATGCGACCGTACATGTTATGAACTCGTCATTCCTCAATAATACTGCAACAAACGGAGGCGGCATATATCTATACCGCTCTGAAGCATTACTGGAAAACAATCTGATAACAGGGAATTCTGCTGAAATAGGAGGAGGATTGTATATCGATTTGCTGCCGGATCAATCGGTAACCCTGCTTAATAATGTCATTGAAAATAATCAGGCTTCACAATGGGGCGGGGGGCTTTATATTTCACAGGGATCGGTTTCGCTGGACGGGACACGCATCCGGGAAAATGTGGCCCAAAAGGGCGGGGGTATCTGTTTTGGCAACGGATCCGGACAAATGCCGTATTTTTCCGGTTCCACTATCGCCTATAACCGCGCTGAAGAAGGCGGAGGAATATATTTTTCCGCTGACAGCGATTATAACCTGGGATGGGATCCGGAAAGCCGGTGCAATATCCTGATGAATTCGGCCTTGTTTTCCGGGCAGGACTTATATTCAGCAAGAGCGGGGGCCCTGTACCCGGTTGTGGTTGATACTTTTACAGTCATAAATCCCGGAAATCATTTTGCTTATGAGACGGGAAATTATGTCTTCGATATCCTGAACGGTTATGCCGAGGCGGGCGATATCGATATCTATGTCAGCCCGCTGGGCAATGACAACAACAGCGGATTCACACCTGAAGATCCGGTAAAAACCATCACCAGCGCACTTTTCCGGACAAGCCTCGATACAATCCCTCCACAGACGATCAGATTGGCGGAAGGGGTCTATTCTCCTTCCGCAACCGGAGAAACGTTCCCTGTGGAATTGATGCGTGCGATGGAGATCATCGGCCAGGGAGCCGGTATAACGGTACTTGACGGGGAATTTACATCCCGGTTGTTCTCTATAAATTACGCAGCGGAGAATTATTTCCGCCATCTGACCATGACAGGTGGAAATGCCGGAAGCGCTTATAATCAGGCTGGGGGCGCTATTTATTGTTCTGCCGGGGGATACCTGGAACTGGAGGGGATTCATTTGGACACCAATCGTGCCAACCAGGGAGGGGCTATTTACGCTTCTGATGCTACCGTCAGGGTCAAAGATGCCACAATTACCCGGAACTATGCACAATACGGCGGGTTTGCCCTGCTAACCAAAACAGAATTGTATTTACAAGATGTGGTATTGTCAGAGAATGAAGCTAATGGAGGAGGTGCAATCTATTTTTATGGGAATAATTTATTAGATATGGACCATGTCAGTTTCCTCAACAACAAAGCATTCAGCGGAGGTGCAATATATCTCTACGGCAATTTTTCCTCCCGGGCCAGGGAAACGATACTCCAGGGAAATTCAGCAACCAGCGGAGGTGGTATATATGCGAGCAATGCACACGGAGCCCTTCAAAATATCTACTTTTTTGGAAATCACGCAAAATATGGCGGGGCTATCAGAACGGTCAATTCCACCCTTCGCCTGATGAATATCTGCATGACTGGTAATATTTCCGAAAGACACGGCAGCGCTATCAACTCCATGAGATCGGACATCGTTGCCTCACATCTGACGATATCTGATAATCAGAGCCTTTATGAAGAATCGTTGCTGTTTTTCACAGGATTATCATCCTCAGACTTGCAACCTGTAAGCCTTACAAACTGCAACATCTGGGGCAATGCGCAGGAGG
Source organism: Bacteroidales bacterium (assembly GCA_019429045.1). Taxonomy (GTDB): domain Bacteria; phylum Bacteroidota; class Bacteroidia; order Bacteroidales; family JAGOPY01; genus JAGOPY01. The sequence continues at coordinate 20,745 of JAHYJL010000021.1, read as the reverse complement.
AGATCCGGCTCATGGCGGTTGAGATGACGGTGGATCACTGCAATATCCAGAACGGTGAAGCGGCTTTCTCCTTTCATCAGAATGCGGTGTTAAACTGGGAGCAGGGGAATATGGATACGGATCCGATGTTTGAAGGGACAGGGGAGCATCCGTACCAGCTCTCCGCCGGCTCGCCCTGCATCGATGCGGGGACACCTGACACCACCGGTCTGAACCTGCCCATGTGGGACCTTTTGGGCAATTACCGCCTCTGGGACGGCGACGGCGACGGAGATACGATCGTGGACATTGGCGCGTATGAGTTTGGGTCAGTCGGCGTTAAAACGCCGGAATTCCGGGTTTCGGGTTTCGGGTTCCGGGTTGTGTGTTATCCGAATCCTTTTACTGTGAGTACAACGATTGCTTTCGAGCTGGAAAAGGAAACCATGGTCCGGATCGAAGTCTATAATTTTCAGGGTGCCGAACTTGGAGAGATTACTAACCAGCGGTTCCCGGCGGGAAAGCACAGGGTGGAATGGAATGCGTCCGGGCTGCCGGCGGGGATCTATGTGATCAGGGTGCAAACTGCGGATGCAGTGGTGACGAAGAAGGTTATAAAGCGTCACTAAGAGGACATTATGTAGACATTAGCTCGCTGCGCTCGCGACATTAGGTGGACATTATGTAGACATTAGCTCGCTGCGCTCGCGACATTAGGTGGACATTATGTAGACATTTGCTCGCTGCGCTCGCGACATTAGGTGGACATTGATGGGAACCGACGGCTTTAGTCGTCGGAGCAGTTGAGGCAATACAATTTTCTCCCCTCTTTTCCAGTTATCCCTGTATCTTCCTTCTAATATTCTTTATACCTTTACTGCCTGGATGCAAGGGTGGTGTAATGAAAAATTAATCGATCCATGGACAAAAAGATCATCAAAGGACTTATTGACGAGAAACTGGAGGCGATCCAGGAGCAGTTTTCTATCATCAGGGCTTATGAAGGCAAGATACCGGTCATCGAGATCGACCTGGTCATGGCTAATATCCGTGATCTGTATGAGATCTTCATGGTTTTGCAGCAGCAGAATACCGGAGCGACCCCTTCTGCTGAACCTGCAGTGCCGCATGAAACGGTATCCCGGCCCGAGAAAGAAACCTTTCCCCGGAAAGAACCTGATTCTTTTTCACTACCAGAGACTGAAATTGTACCGGAGCCGGAGGCTGAAAGAGACATTCAGCTTGAGCCCAGGCCGGAACCGGTGGAGATTCCCGTTCCACCTCCCCGGCGGTCACCGGAAATACTCGGATTTGAACCGGTTGTTGAGCCTGAACCGGTTGTTGAAAAGGAACCGGAAACGCAGCCACATGCCGAAATACCTTCCAGGATTACATTCGACCTGTTTTCAGACGGCAGTTCCGCCACCCTGGCTGATAAGCTCAAAAGTCACCAGGATCGCCGGATTGCCGATAAGCTGCAGGACGACCATGTCATGGACATGAGATCTCATATCGGAATTAATGATAAATTTCTCTTTATCAATGAGTTGTATGATGGTAACATGCGCATCTATGACGAAGCCATCCAAAAACTGAACGACTGCACAACCCTGGCCCAGGCCGACTTGTTGCTGCTGGATTTGAAAATCGTTTACAACTGGGACAGCGAATCGCCCACCGTGAAGAAATTCGTTGAACTGGCCAGAAAGAAATTCGCGCAATGATCCATTCATTCAAGCTGGCATAAACTGATCCGGTATGGCCAGGCTTTATCTGATACCTACCCCCATCGGCAATATCCGGGATATCACCCTCCGGGCCCTCGATGTATTAAAGGAAGTGGATCTCATACTTGCCGAAGACACCCGAAAGACGGGCATCCTTTTGAAGCATTACGATATCTCCAAAAAGATGACCGCTCATCATCAGCATAACGAGCATAAAGCGGTCAGGGGGATTGTGGACCGTATCCAGGGAGGCGTGAATATTGCCCTTGTGACCGACGCCGGGACACCCGGCATCTCCGATCCCGGCTTCCTGCTTGTCAGGGAATGTATCCGGGCAGGGGTGGAGGTGGAATGCCTGCCCGGACCCACCGCATTCATTCCTGCACTGGTCTGCTCCGGGCTGCCTGCCGACCGCTTCCTGTTCGAAGGGTTCCTGCCGGCGAAAAAAGGGAGAAAATCCCGAATTGAAGAACTGGCGGGTTTTCACTGCACCATCATAATCTATGAATCTACGCACCGCCTGCTCAAAACGCTGGAGGAACTTGCGCTGTATTTTAGCCCGGAACGTCAGGCCAGCATCTCCAGGGAACTGACGAAGGTTTACGAAGAAACGGTCCGGGGAACAATCTCCGAATTATCCGAATATTATAAATCACATCCTGTCAAGGGAGAATTCGTCATCATTCTTTCCAGTGAGATGGCGTCCCAGTGATATTTATACCACCAGCAAATTGCAACCCCGGACGTCGCTGTCATCAAATCTTCCCATCACTTCGAAAGAGCCGTCAGGATTTATCCTGCCCAGGTCCTGCGTAGCAACGAAGGAGCAGGAATAGAGATTGGCCAGGTCAATGATGTTAATGCCGCCGGTCTGGCAGGCCGGGATCAGTTGCAGCGGGTCGTTCGTATCGCGGATGAGGATCTTCATCCAGGGGGGAGTCCGGAAAATGCCATTACCCTGTGAGTAGGCCTGCGATAAAAGCTCCGTCATTCCATATTCCGAATGGATCACCTCCACACCGAACTGCCGGCAGAGGATCTCATGCAGCTCTTGCCGGACCATCTCCTTTTTTCTTCCTTTCATGCCACCCGTCTCCATGATGGTCACATCCCCGATCCTTAACGGGTATTCCAGGGCAAAATCAAGCAATGCATAGGAAGCCCCGAACAGCATGGTTTTCATATTTCTGCCTGCAGGTTCTAACAGCTCATTAGCCAGTTTGCCGGTTTCGTGCAGATACATTCCACTACCATTGTGCCTGGTAGTGGCAATCAATCTGTCAACCATGTAAACCAGAGAAGAATACTGCCTTTCAAGATAACCCGGAAGCAGCGCCATGATCCGCCATTTTTCGGGATTGCCGTAAAAGAACCGGAATGACTGCATAAAACTGTTTTCATACAGCCTTGTATCTTTGATGTAATGTTTTGACGGGATCACCCCGGTGGTTCCGCTGCTGGAAAAAACCCGTTCATATTCCTGTGCATTTCCGGAAATCACCACCTGATCGCGGAAAAAAGTGGCGGGTATGAATGGAATATGATGAAAATCAGTGATATCATCCGGATTTTTCCCTAGAAGATCAACAAACTGGTGATATACCGGGTTATTCCGGTACTGGAAATGAAATATCTGAATTGCCAGGGTGTTAAAGTCTTTTGGAAGGCTGATTTTGAATATAATTTTCCTGATTTCTTCCGGCGGGTTCATGAGGGTTGGTCAATTCAGGTACAATATTTGTTAATTTTGATTGTTCAGTGAGATAATGATGAAAATCTCTATAAAGATAAGGTTATTTCTGCCGCTGGTTGTCATTCTGGCGACGATTTCATGCAATCGGACAGAGGAGTTTCCCCTTGAACCAGCCATATCTTTCATCGAATTTGAGAAGTTGTTGAATGTTACCGACAACATTTACGACCGGGGGGTGTTGAAATTCAAGTTCACTGACGGGGATGGGGATATCGGGCTGAGAAAAAGCGATACATTTCCTCCCTTTCATCCCGGCAGCAAATATTATTATAACCTGGTCATCGATTATTACGAAGTAAGAAACGGGGTGGAGACTTATGTGCCGCTGGTCTTTTATAATGCAAACACCCAGCAGTTTGACACGGTCTACCTGAGCGCCCGGATCCCCATGCTAACCCCGGAAGGTTCCAATAAGCCCATTTCAGGTGAAATCCACGACACTATTTTTATCTATAATTACAATTCCCCATTTGATACCCTCTTCCTGAAGTTCTACATTGTTGACCGGGCGCTGAATGAAAGCAATGTGGAGCGGACGGATTATATTGTGAGGCGGGATGCCTTATAATGCTTTTCTTAACATTTTCTTAATATTAAAATAAAGATTAAATAACTGGTATTTATTGCCTTGACAATCGGGTACGCCTTACCTTTGTCAAAAATTATTATCATGAAAAAGATCATTTTATCGATTATAGTTATGCTTCTTTTCGGGAGTGTTGCAATTGCAGGGAATGATAAGGAACCCGCTGCACCTGCTGTAAAATCCACCTTGCAGGGTAAGGTAACCGATTTTCTGACCGATGAGGAACTGGCCGGCGTCACGGTTCAGATTGAAGGCACCAGCATAAAAGCTTACACTGATATCGAAGGAAATTTTAGAATTGAAGGTGTTGAGCCCGGCAATTATAACTTAACCGTTTCATATATTTCTTATAAAGAAATGAAACTACAAGATATCCTGGCCGCTTCTCCGGTGGATATCAAACTGGAACAAAAAAATTAGCGCGGCCTGCACGGCTTAACATTCAAAGCAAACCCCTGACCGGTTTGCTTTTTTTGTTTGAAAACGTGATCAGATTTTCGATAATTTTCATTTTATTCATAACAGAATAGTATATCTTTGTGAGCATTGTTCTCACGAAAGCTTGACTTAGCACAGAAGATTTTCAGATGAAAAAAACCATTTCGGCACTCCTTTTACTTTTTGCTGTTTATATTCTGCAAGGGCAGAATATTGAAATGAAAGATGGCAGGTGTTTCAGTGACAATAAACCGTTTACAGGTATTTACAAGGAATATGATGAAAATGGATTATTGATCGCTGAGAAGAAGATCAGCAAGGGTCTTCTGGATGGCACATCATTTTTATTTCATGAAAACGGAAATAAAAAGGAACAGCAATCTTATCGCAAAGGCCTGAAAGACGGCACATGGTACAATTGGGACAAAGATGGCCGTAAAACGGCAGAGGCCGGGTACCGGAAAAACCTGAAGCATGGCTTCTGGTATATCTGGGACGAAAATGGCACCAAGCGGTATGAAATGTATTATAAAAACGGCGAGAAAAAGGGCGCGTGGAAGATGTGGGATGAATCGGGCAGGCTTAGTGATGAGAAGCAGTATTGATCCCCGGGGTCCGTTATTAAAATGAAAAAATCGCTGGAAGCCAGGAAGTTTATCTTCATGGCCGTGTTTATCGTCATTGGTTTGATCTTCCTGATCAAGCTTTTCCTTTTACAAGTTGTCCAGGACCAGTACAAACTTTCAGCAGACAATAACGTTTTTCGGTATGTCATCCAGTACCCACCGCGGGGTGTCATATACGACCGCAACGGGAATCTGATGGTTTATAATGAGGCGGCCTATGACCTCCTGGTCATACCCAGGCAGGTAAAAACATTCGACACCCTGGAATTTTGCCGAATCCTGAACATCACACCGGAGGATGTTACACAGCGGATACGAAAAGCCAGGAGCTATTCCCAGTTCAAGCCTTCCGTTTTCCTGGAGCAATTATCAAAGGAGGAGTTTGCCTATCTGGAGGAGGTGCTGTTCAAATTCCCCGGTTTTTATGTACAGTTAAGGTCTATGCGAAACTACGACTCTCCTATTGCGGCCCATGCCCTGGGGTATATTGGTGAAGTTGATAATCGGGACATCGAACGCGATACTTACTACCGGCAGGGGGATTATATTGGCAGAAGCGGGATTGAAAAAGCTTATGAGCCGATCCTTCGCGGCCGGAAAGGGATTAAGATCAGGCTGGTCGATGTCCATAACCGGGAAATGGGCAGCTACCAGGATGGGAAATACGACAGCACCGCTTTACCGGGAAAGAACATCATGATCAGCATTGATGCCGAACTGCAGGCTTATGCCGAGCAACTGATGCGCAATAAGCGCGGCAGCATTATCGCTATTGAACCCTCTTCCGGCGAGCTGCTGGTGATGGTGACTGCACCGGCTTATGATCCGAACCTGCTGGTTGGGCGGGCAAGGGGAAGAAATTTTATGGCGCTCAACCAGGATCCGATGAAACCCCTGTTTAACCGTGCCATACTGGGGCAATATCCGCCGGGGTCCACCTTCAAGGTAGTCAATGCCCTGATCGGTTTGCACGAAGGGGTGTTGCACGATTATACCCGGTTTGGCTGCCGCGGCGTCTCCACCACGCCAATCCCCTGCAGCCATAACCATCACTCCCCGCTTGACCTTATGCAAGCCATTGAACAATCATGCAACCCTTATTTTTGGGAAGTTTACAAGGCCATACTCAACCAGAATAAGTTCACTTCCATGCAGGATAGCTATAACTACTGGCGTGAAATGATCTTAAGTTTCGGAATAGGGACACATCTCGAAACGGACATCCCCGATATTGAAGATGGCAATGTGCCGGAGGATCGTTATTTCGACAGGTATTACGGAAAAAAGGGATGGCGTCCCATTACGATCAGGTCCCTGTCGATAGGCCAGGGGGAGATTGAGATGACGCCGCTACAACTGGCCAACCTGGCTGCAACAATAGCCAACCGGGGATACTATTATCCCCCTCATTTCCTGAAGGAGATTGAGGGAGAGGGCAAGCCGGCCGACCGCTTTGATCATAAAGTACATCCCAATGTGTCGCCTGCTCATTTTCAAATGATAGTTGATGCTATGGGGCTGGTTTACCAGGGAGGAAGCGGATCGGCCAGGTGGTACAGGATAGATGGGGTGGAGTGTTGCGGGAAGACAGGTACCTCCCAGAATCCTCATGGCAAGAACCATTCTGTTTTCATTGCCTTTGCGCCGAAAGACAATCCCAGGATTGCCATCGCTGCAGTGATTGAAAATTCAGGCTATGGTGCAACCTGGGCTGCTCCGATTGCCACACTGGTCATGGAGAAATACCTGAATGGCGAGGTGAAGCTGAAGATGACGGAAGAACGGATGATGAACGCTAATTTACTGGACAACTGATGGTAAGCGACAGGAATTTATATGGAAAGATTGATTGGTGGACCGTTTGGCTGTACATCGCCCTTGTGCTGATAGGGTGGATCAGTATTTATGCCGCTGTGTATGATGAATCGCACAGCAGCATTTTTGATGTATCGCAGCGTTATGGAAAACAGATGATCTGGATCATCGCGGCAGCGCTCATCGCCTTTGTTATTATGCTCACAGATGCCAAGGTGTTCAACGCTTTTGCCTATATTATATATGGTTTGTCCATTTTATCCCTGCTCATTGTGCTGGTCATCGGTACGGAGATTGCCGGGTCGAAATCCTGGTTTCAGGTTGGCGGATTCGCACTGCAGCCTTCCGAATTTGCCAAGTTTGCCACCTGCCTGGCACTGGCAAGGTACCTGAGTTCATATAATACCGACTTTAACGTATTGCGCACCAAGATCATTGCCGGGATCATCATTTTTATACCGGCAGCACTGGTATTTCTGCAGAACGATACAGGCTCTGCCATTGTATTTGCTGCGCTCATCCTTGTCCTGTTCCGGGAAGGGCTGTCGGGCTATTTCCTGCTCTCCGGCCTTTATCTGATTGTCCTGTTTGTTGTCAGTTACCTGGTTGAAGAGCTTTACGTACTGATCGGCCTGACGGTTCTGGCAGGTATGGCTTTTTATTTCAGCAGACACCTGAGGCGGAATTGGTGGAAGGTTCTGATAGTCTGGCTGGTGTCGATGGGTTTTGTCATTACGGTGGATTATGCGGCCGATCATTTGCTGGAAGCGCATCAGAAGACCAGGATCAATGTATTGCTGGGAAATGAGCTGGATATCAAAGGCGCCGGGTATAATGTTCACCAGTCGAAGATAGCCATCGGTTCGGGCGGATTGTTTGGGAAGGGTTTTTTACAGGGCACCCAGACCAAGTACAATTTTGTGCCGGAACAGAGTACTGACTTTATATTCTGCACTGTTGGCGAAGAATGGGGTTTTGCCGGCAGCGCCGTGGTGATCAGCCTTTTTGTCATCCTGATGGTTAGGCTGGTCAGAATGGCTGAGCGACAACGCTCTGATTTCAGCCGTGTATACGGCTATTGCGTTGTCTCAATCATTTTCTTTCATTTCCTGGTGAATATCGGCATGACGATCGGGCTGGTGCCGGTCATCGGCATCCCACTTCCTTTTTTAAGTTATGGCGGGTCGGCGCTATGGGCCTTCACGATCCTGATATTCATCTTTATCAAGCTCGATGCCAACCGCCTGGCCCTTTTCTAGAAGAAGAGCAGCCTGTTGTCCTCAACATTAGCTTTTTCCTGCAGCACCGTGAAAATGGTATTCGTGGTAACACGGCCGCGGAAAGCGTTCATCACCTGGTCGCGGTAAACAGAATAATTCTCAGGCGCCGGGGGCTCGTAGATACGGTCGAGACTCACGACAAACACAGCGCCATTTCCAATAATGGGTTCCGATGTTTCCCCCGGGTTCATTGTAAAAATCTCGCCGATCACCTTGTATTCGCTGCCAAAGCCGGGGATATTCCGGGCGGAGAAAGTGAGCGTAAGATTTGTATCCACTTTGGTGTTATATTCTTCGGCTATACCATAAATATCTTTACCGGAACTTTTGATTCTTGCTGTCAGCAGCTCTCCTTTTTTCTCATTCAAAACAAATGTTTTCAGGTTGTCTTTCATTTGCTCCAGCGGTATGGTCCCTTTATCCCGTATGGTTGTCAGCACGGCCACAACGTAAGTGCCGCCGACATCAAACACGGGTGATACCTCTCCCACTTTAATGCCTTTGTAGAAGGCCCAGCGGATGATTTCACGCGGGTATTCAATGCCCGGGATGCTGTTGCCCATTTCCCTGAGGTAGGTGGCTGTTCTAATGTTCAGGCCCATTTCCGTGAGAGCCTGCGTGAACTTTTCCTGCGTCCTGTTCTCTCCGGCAAAGATGCTGGCCTGCGTATATACATCCTGGAAGGTTTTGCTGCTGGGCTCCACTGCCCTGTTGATGACAGCGGCACGGATTTTCCTGATCGGGTCTTTCTTGCCGGTAATATTGATCACATGGATGCCAAAGATGGTTTCAGCCGTCACGATATCGCCCATTTTACCTTTCTGCACCGCCTCGTTGAAAGGATATACCATGGCACCGTCGGCAAACCAGCCCATGTCGCCCTTATTGTCCCTGGCTGAAGGGTCATCGGAAAGCTGCTCGGCCAGTTCCTGCATTTTGCTTTTATCGGCTTTGATGACATTCACCAGGCTGTCGGCGATTCTTTGGGCATCTTCTTTTGTGCGGGTGACTGTTTCAGCAGCACGGAAGGCGCCCCGGTATGACAGCAGGACGTGCTCTGCTTTCATGGAGTCAGGCCTGACCTGTGAATCCATCAGGTAAGCCATGTTCCATGCATTGTCTTGCTGGAATGGCGGAATGAAATCACCAACGGAAGCAGCAAAAAGCGCTGAATCAAGGGTAACGGGAAGCACTCCCTGTTTGAACCAGGTGCTGTCGTAGCGGTTATCCGATGTATAATTGACGAATGTAATGATGTCCGATGTTTCCCTGAATTCATTATAAATCCTGTCAATGCTCGCTCGGATCTGTTCCCGGTCTTCGGCCGAGGGAAGCACATCAAAGATTACATAGTCAAGGTCCCTGGAGGCATCCTGCTTATAGGTATGCTCATTCTTTTTGTAATATGCCTGGTAATCCTTGTCGGTAATGGTTACCGTATCATCCGGAATAGCCGTGTATCTGACAGCTACGTAGCGGAACTCGGCGTTGTTCCGCTTTGCGTCATGATCTGCTTTGGCAAATGCTTCCGGAACATAATAACCATGGGAAACGAGATTTTCGTATTTTTTATTGAGCCGGTCATCTTTGATGTACCTTTCCAGGTTCAGCCATTGTTTTCTGACTTCCGGCTGCATCTGGTCAAGGTTTTGCAGGAAATTCTGCACCATCATGGGGCTGTACATCCCAGTATTGGGGTCCTGAAAATATTGCTGGATCAGGCTGTGTGGACGGGAGCCCTGCACCAGGTCGTAAAGCTCTTCGGTCGTTACGGTCAGGCCTAGTTTATCAAACTCTTTGCCCAGTATAATTTCGCTGAGGAATTGGTTCCAGGTATTTTGCCTCACATCAAAAATTTCCTGCGCGGTCAGGTTTTCCCTTTCCAGGTTAATGCGCTGAACCTCCAGGTTGTCTTCAACCCTGCGATTATAATCGTTGTATGTTATTTCTTCCCCTGCAATTTTTCCGACGGGTGGGATGCTCCCCCTTCCCTGGCCGCTGAAAAGGTCACTTAAAATAAAAGCCGCGATAGCGATACCGATCAGGACAACAGCGAGAGCCGAATGTTTACGGATAGTTCCAATTACTGCCATATCAACATTTTGTTAAAAAGAGGTGCAAAAGTATGAAAATAGTTTCTTGTTTCTTGTTTTTTGTTTCGGGTTTCTTGATTTTTCTCCTAGCTTTCGTCCTCAATGCTCAGGCGCACCAGTTCAATGCGCGCTTCGCTGGCCTGGAGGATATTAAAGCGGAAAGGATTGATAAGGATGGTTTCTCCTTTCGACGGTATGTTTTCGTGATAGTGGATGATCAGCCCGGCCAGGGTTTCGTATTCCTCGGATTCCGGCAGGTCCAGTTTGTAATTGTTATTCAGGTAATCGATCTCAAGCCTGGCGGAGAAAATATATTCCCCGGACCGGATCACTTTTTCCACCTTTATATCTTCATCAAATTCGTCTTCAATTTCACCGAAAATCTCCTCCATCATATCTTCTATGGTTACCAAACCGCTGGTACCTCCGAATTCATCCACCACCACGGCAATGCTCTTCCCTTCCCTGATGAATTGTGTAAGGGCTACTTTTGCAGGCATGGTTTCCGGGATAAACAGGATGGGTTTGATTACGGATTTAATATTCTCCGGGTTCCGGAACATATCAAATGCATGCACGTAACCGATAATATTATCGATGGTTTCGGAGTAAACGGGAATGCGGGAAAAGCCATGTTCAATGAAAGCCGTTTTAAGTTCATCCATAGGGTCGTCTTCCTCCACTGCAATGATCTCATTGCGCGGGAGCATGGTCTCACGGAGTTTGACCTTCCTGAAACCGATTACATTCTGAAACATCTGAATTTCCTGCTTCACATCTTCCAGGTGCTCCTCCTGTTGCGATAATTCATGGATATACTGGTCAAGATCAATGGGGGAAAACACGGGGTCCTGCTTTGTGAACCTGATGTTGAAGAGTTGCCTGATGATAAATTGCGAGGCGCCGGTAAAGAGCAGCACGATCGGATACATCAGGTAATACATGATCACCAGCGGAATGGCAAAGAAACTGATCACAGCATTGGGATTGATCCGGAACAGCGTTTTTGGAAGGAATTCTGCAAAGATGAGGATGACAAGGGTAGCTATCAGCGTCTGCAGCAAAAGGGTTACGAATTCGGTTTGCAGGATCTGGGGCAGGACAGACCACAGCCAGGGTTCCAGCAGGTTGGCAAAGGCAATACCATAGATAACCAGGGCGATATTGTTGCCAAGCAATAAGGTTCCGATAAAGCGTGACGGGTCCCTGAAAAAGCCGGAGAGGATATGGGCGGTAAGCAATCCTTTACTTTTATCCAGCTCTATCTTAAGTTTGTTGGCTGTGACATAAGCAATCTCCATCCCTGAAAAAAAGGCAGACAAGGCGAGCATGAGCAGAATGACGAGTATGATGTTCATCATTCAGGTTCCTCCTTAATCTCAATGAGACCTTTGGGATTCCTGATCTCAATTTCGTTGAAGGGCTGCCGGGAAAATAATCCGTCACCGGTAATTACCTGTTCATCGGTGGCGATTTTCACAAATTTATCAGAATATATGATCTCTTTGCCACGGTCCCAGAAAAGCTCTTCGGTATTCAGCCGTTCGCCTTTTTCAAGATTTTCAACCACAACATTATGACGGGCTTCCATGATCTTGGTTTTTTCAAAAGAGATGCCATAATCGGCTGTAATGGTTGATTGGAGGTTCATCAGGGAGTCGTAAAAGAACACGATAAATCCTTCTGGAAAGATCAACACAGGCCCGTCTTTCTCCTGGTTAACGAGCAGCGGGCTCTCCAGTTTCATCTGCATCTTTGCATTTTCGCTATATATGATCTCTATATCTTTGGCTGTCAGACCTGGTACAGTATCAGTGTAGTCAAGCGACCGGATCGTTTCCATGTCATTTTTGCAGGAGGTCAGCATAGCTGTGATCATTAACAGCGCTATACCGACGGTTAAGATAATCCTGAAGAGATACTCCACCGATATCAATAGTATTTTCAAGGATGATGTTTTTATTGTCTGGCTGCCCTGACCCGTGTGTCTTCATTGATCCAGCATCCCACTGTATAGGTATCACCTTCCCGCAGGGTATAGAAGAAGATGGTTTCCGCAGACGGGAAGTAGACGGAATAGGCCGCAATTCGCTTGTCGGCTATATCGGCAATGGAAGGGTCAACCTGCTTGGCCCTGATATATTTATCAACCGCAGCCCAGTATGCCACGCGGGCAGTCAGGTCATTGTCGCCGCAATCCCGGGCAGTTTCGGCATACAAATCGCCGATCAGCAGGTAAGGCTCTCCGTCGTTAGGGTTAAGGGAAGCTGCTTTCAGCGCGAATGCCCTTGCGGCAGGGTAGTTTTTAATTGTACGATAGGCTTCCGAGATGATTTTATAGCTTTGCTGCACAATCGCCAGGTCTTCCAGTTTTTCTGCTTCTTTGAGATATTCAATTGACTCAGCAAATTTTCCTTCACTGAAAAGCATCCTGCCGATCAGGTAAGCAGATTGTGGAGAGGGTTCCAGTTGATAGAGTTTTTTGGTAGTTTCGAAATACAGTGGATCCGTCTGGCATCTTTTCGCGTCGAGCATCCCGGTGATCTTTTTCAGCAAATCTATGTCGTCAGGAGTTTCGGTAAATTTTTTCCTGAAGATAGCGACCAGATCGGTGCAGGTGGCAAAGGGCTCCAGCAACAGTTCCAGGTTATTCTGCACGATTTCCCAGTTGCCCTTCTCTTCAGGTTTATCCTGCAACTTGCAAATATTGTGATCAACGATAGCGGTGGAAATTTCATAAGCGTCGAAAATTATGGTTGAGTCGGCTTTTCCTTCCCTGGCCATATTAATAGCCGCCCGCATGTAATACACCAGGACGGGTGCGGCAGAATTGTCGCCTTCGAGCTCGACCGATCGCTTCAGGTCTTTATAGATAAGTTCGGTATCTTCAGGGCGATAGCTGAACAGATCGACCCCTTTTCTTCCCAGCACAAAACCTTCCCTTCCGAAGTTCTCGATCCGCTGATCGTAAACCAGCATCAGCGTATCGATATATTTATTGCGTAACTCTTCATTGTCGGCTTTTTCAATCAGGTAAGCCATGATCCTGGTGCCTTCAATATAAGTATTCTGCGTTCCCCGCGGGCAGTTCAGCAACACCCAGCGCCATGGATTGATCAGGTCCTTGATGGTTTCATTCTCATAGTTGCTGGCTCTCCATTGCTTGAAGAACTCACGGTAAAGTGAGATATTCATGACACATGTCAAGCTGTCGGAACCATAACGCCCGCCGGTAGTGTTGTTCATGTCATCTTCCTGCGCATTGACGACGACTGAAGAGACGGTGATTGTCAGGATACTCAGAAGAATTACGATAATTGACGCTTTCATGTGTTTAACCACTTTAGAAGTATTTACTTTTAATGAACCAGTTTTCAAGCACGTTAACTCCGACGGTAAATCTAAAAAAATTTTCCTGAATAAGACCATTCTCTGTGGTACCTCTTTTGCCGAAAATTGCCGAAAGATTCACGGTTGATCTGGATCTTTTTATCGGTAAACCAACTCCAAAACTTATGCCAAGTTCATCAATATGCTTGTTTTTAAGGTTTATTGGCGTTTTCCCGTAGTGGAAGCCAAGCCTGTAGCTGGCTCTTTTATAATATGTATTGCTGCGTGTATCGGGTATATATTCACCGCCCAGGTTAACAGACCAGCGGTTCAGGAGGGAGTCGGATTGGCCGTCATAAGTATACTTCTCCCAGTTCTGCCAGAGAAAATCGGCGCCGGCTGTCCAGTGCCTGGCCTTGCCAGCCGTAGCGCCCAGGCCGATCCGAATGGGAAGCGTGAAATTCCCCCTTTCGTCCTGGCGGTAGTCGATAGTGTCATACCTAAGCTGAGCTGTTGTGATATCGCCATAATAGGTGGTAGCCATGTAAAAAATCTTGGAGTTTATATTCGTCTGCGGTCCGAACATGGCTCCTGCCACCAGAAAATGATCTTTCGGAAGTGTGGTTTTGTATTGTATCCCGATTTCACCGTAAATATCTCTTGGCCTTATGCTACTTAAGATTAAGGTATTCTTCATTTCGGTCGAATCAGGAAATGAGATACCCCTGCTGCGATCCAATGAGCCGAACATATATTTCAAATTAAAGCCCACAGATAATTTTTTCCCAATTGGAAATGCATTTCCCCAGTAGATCTGATTCAGCCCTCCGGAGCCGAGGTAAACATTCGTGACGGTAGTAATTCCCTCCAGCTCTTCAGTGTGGAAAACATCATAACCGACATAGCTGAAAGGGAGAAGGCCCAGGCTGGTTTTCCACCATTTTGTAATGGGAAACCCGAAGGTGAGATGGCTGATGGAGATATAACTGCCCTGGTTATTCAAATTGTCTGTTTTCAGGGTAACCATATTGCCAAAGATACCGGCATCGAAGACGAAGGCCATGGTATCGAAAGCTGTATAGGAAGCCGGGTTGGCGGGATTGATAAGGTCGTTGCGCTGTAGTCCGAAATGCAGGCCGCCCATGGCGGTCGTGCGGGGGTCCAGGCCATTTTCCACGAGATTACCGAGGCCATAACGGGTGTAGGGCGAGTTAATCCTGATCTGACCCTCCACCATTGCGGTAAAGCCTGACAGAAAGGTTACCAGCATGAATATTTTCAGTTTAGCCTGGTTGGTCATTATAATCCAATATTTCGTTCAATCCGGTCAGCACGAGATTCGGGGCTGCAAAGATGTTAATTTTTAGCTTCTTGTGCAAGAATTCATAGTCTCCGCCTGTAATTAATATGACAAGATCGCTGTAATGCTGCTGGTATCGGGCTGTTACGCCGGTGATCTCTTCGATAACACCGTTTATCACGCCCGAAAGGAGCGATTCTTTGGTACTGCGGCCGATCAGGCCGGCCTCGTCCGCCGGTTCTATTAACGGTAATTTTCCGGTGAAAGTATGCAGGGCCTGGAAACGCATGCGGATACCGGGTGAAATCGCACCGCCAAGATATTCGGCGTTGCCGGTGATCAGGTCGAAGGTGATACAGGTGCCGGCATCGATGGAAAGGACATTCCGGCCAGGAAAGAGTGACCATGCCCCGGCAGCAGCCGCCAGACGGTCGTTGCCAAGCGTTTCCGGAGTCAGGTACATGTTTTTCAAAGGGACCGGCGTCTCTGAAGAAAAAACGGTCAGGCGGGTAGAGAGCCGTAAAATATCCTCCAGGCCGGCCGGGTGATTCGTTACGGAAGAAAGGATGGAGGATTGAAGCGGGCCATGAAGGGCAATAAATGCTGAAAGCTTCTCCTCATCAAGATTATTGAATGTTTCTTTCAATAATAGTTTCTTGTTGCTGAAAACAGCCAGCTTTTGCAATGTGTTACCGAAATCCAGGATGAGGTTCAAGAGAGCGCCTGATTTTTTAGGATTGCAAAGGTAGGAAATTAGTTTCTGTAAGAAAATTTATTTATCTTTGCCTCCCTTTTTAAGCGGTACCATAGCTCAGTTGGTAGAGCAACGGACTGAAAATCCGTGTGTCGCTGGTTCAATTCCGGCTGGTACCACAGAAAAAATAAAGATAAGCCCCGTTAATGCTGCGTTAACGGGGTTCTTTTGTTTCCAGGATCACTTCAATTTGGCATGTTTTCTCCATGCTGTTTTCGACCAGTATTTTATATGGAATGACCATTTCTGAATGGTTTCCGTCGTTTATATCCAGATTTCGGCCATTGATGATCACCTGGCTGATTCTGTAATCGGGATACGATAACTGCTGGTTGTTGTGATAACAGATGTGCAGTCGCAATTCCCTGAAATTCCTGCTGATCGCAGCCTGGCCTGACGCGTTAAAAAAGGACCTGTCCAGGCGGGGGTGCAGCAACAGGTCGCCAAACCAGCCGTCAACGCCAAAAATCTGCGTGGTCAGTGTAAGTAAAAGCCAGGTGGAAGATCCTGTGAGATAAGCATAGGCTCCCCTGTCAACGGGTTCAAAATAGGATGGTATGCCCGGAAATATCAATGCTTTCGGGGAGTCTGTGCATAATTGAAACAATTCTTTGAAAATCTCAAAGCCCTGCTCAGCGAAGCCACGCCTGTATAAGCCATAAGCAAACATGATGTTCTGCTGGCTCCACTTGCTGCCATGCTCCTTGTAACCATAGGTGAAGCCGGTAATTCTGCCAATGTTCAGGTTCAGCCGCTTAAAATCGGTACACAGCCTGAGGCCGGGTGAATCCGGGTCTTTCAGGTACCTTTTCGCCGACCTGATCATTTCTTCTATTTGCGCATCGTCAGCTACCCCGCACATCACAGGCATCACCTGGGAGGTCAGATCCATCAGCACCCCGTCTTCGGTATCCCCGTGAACGGCCTGACCGTTGTTGTCATAATGGCCGTTGAAAAAGCCATAACCCTCCGACGTGGTTACCCATTCATTTTTGCGGATGTGTTCGGAAATATGTGAAGATTTTTCCTGCAAATCTTTAATCAGATCCTTTATGCTTATCTCCACTCTGCTACCTGAAACCTTGTGCCCGATTTTGCCGAAGAAGCGGTTCAGCCTGTTCTGCCTGGCCTCAGGGAGGTTATAATCCACCTTCGATTGATTGGGCAACCTGTCGAGCAGCAATAGGATCTCTGAAAGCAGGTCAATGGTTTTATAACCTTGTGCATGCAGGTATATCAGAATATTGGCAATGGTCGACAGGTTGTAGCTATAGAAATTGTGAAAGCAAACCGATTCGCCTTTCTCACGGGCCATGTCAAGGGTATCGTTCCAGTCGCCGCCTTCCAGCAGGAGGTTATTATGCTCCCCAACGTTGAAGAAAGCGGTGAGCTGTTGCACGATTATATGCTCCAATACACTGCCATAATAGACTTTTCCAGTTTCATCCAGCTGCTGATACCCCTGCGAAGGGCTCCACTTCTGGTCTTTGCTTTTGCAACGATGCGAAAAGACATCCTTCCAATAGGGCAGTTCTTTGAATAATATCTCCAGGTCGCCGGTTTGCTGGATATAAAAATCGAGAACGAAGACGGGCCAGGCGCCATGGTCGCACCAGGTCCGGGGCACGTTATTACGGTCTGCGATAAATTCTCCCGGTTTTGTCCCGATAATGGTGGCATTGGAACCATCCAGCCGGACGCCCCTGAAGTTGTTCAGTATTTCCTCCCGGGCCCCGGCCGGATCAACCAGGAAAATGGAAAGCAGATCCTGCCACAGGTCGCGCCATCCCCTGCCGCCACGGCCATAACCAAAGTCCGGCAGGTAAGAATTCCCGAAAATCTGCCTGCACTTCAACTGGAAAGCCACCCACTTGACCCAGTTATCAAAGACATGATCACCGGTGTCGAAAGCTACAGCAGTGGAGACTTTCCGCCAGTAGTTCAAAGTATTCTCCAGGTGCAGATTGAATTTTTCGGCGCTGCCAAACTTTTTTCCCCAGTCGCCAATGTCATTTTCATTATCCGTAATTCCGTGAATGATAATATATTCAGCCAATTCACCCGGGGCCAATGTTTTCTCCCGGTACCGCATCGCCCCGATGGCTTCCCTGCCATTGACAGCGCCATCGCTGTATACCGGGGCCGGAAGGTGATTGAATACCGCTTCAGGGTTATCCAGGCTTCCTCCTTCGCCGATAAAATCAGCCATTACGGGCCATATTTCCGACGGACGGTTACCATTGCCCTCAAAGCCCAGCACCGCGTAATTCATTTTATTCACGGCATGGCCATGCTCATCATGCACGATAGTCGGCCTGACGCGTACGCCATGATTTTCCACGAACACTTTCTGAAACATGGTTGTCACCTGCCGGTGATCCCTGAAATTATCGGCGTGCCGGCCAAAGATCGGAATAGCAGAGGTGGGGACGAAGGTCAGGGGTTTATCGGAAATATTTTTGATCGAGACCTTCATTAATTCGACAAAATCATCAGTAACGGGAACAAAAACCGTAACCCCGCTTTCTATGCCAAGCTGAGCATTTTTCCTTCTGATCACGAATGCCCCGATATACCCTTCCACTTCCGATTCATCACGAAGCGACGTCCATTTTTCCGCTTTCTGAAAAGCGCTGTTCCCTGATACAGACCATGGTTTTTCACCCTTAACCACAACCCAGAAATTCCTGCCCGACACATTTCTGTGCAGTTCTTCCGTTACCGTTGCGGCGGTGAGATAATTTTGAAAAGATGAAACAATATCCCCCTTTAATTCAGGGGTAATTGAACTTTTCATTCCATGTTCGTTCATCAGCGGGAAAAACAGGCGGGAGATATAATCAGCAAATGGAACTTTAAATGAACCATCATTCCGGGATGTGAACTTCCATAGCAGACCTTTTCTTTCCCTTGCCGCAATCCCTCCATATTTGTTATTAAATTCCATCTGAGCTGATTTATAAACCAACAGGCGATATAATACCTTTAATTCTTTACATAGAAGGGTATATTTGCTGTGGCAGCATTATTGTGGCCGTCAAAGGCATAGACGAACAGGCGGTACGCTCCCGGTTTCACCGGGGCATTTGCCGTCATTTCGTGTTCGGCGGATTGATGCTTAAAAAGTGTGGGCTGCCGCTGTTCAAAATCTCCACCGTCACTCTGCAGGTGTTCAGGTACCTCGGGGATGATTTCCCACTGGTAGAGTAACTGGTCTCCGTCGGGGTCTTCAACCACAGCTTTGGCATTAAAGCTTTCACCTGGTCCGAGGTATACATTATCGTAAGCTGTTTTGTTATTCAACTGGAAGGATTTCAATTGCGGGGATCTGTTGTCAGGCCATTTGCCTGTCCACACAAACTGCATTACATCAACCGATTCGGTATTTTCTCCTGTTTCAAGGAACATCCCGTACCATGTCGGGGTCCGTTCCTGTTTCTGCCCCCATAAAAAGACAAAAGAACCGATACATTGTTCTTTATGTGCTGCAATGACTTTTTCATATCTCTCGTGATAGGCCATGGCTTTTTCATGGCTGTTTTGCTCAATGGGCATTCCCCACTCTGTCATCGCCACCTCCCAATGGCCTGTTGCACCCCATTCAGAAATGACGTATGCACCAGTCCAACCGCTTTCATCGATATATTTTGGCAGGTTCATGATATCGCCATAAATCTGAAAACTCAGGAAATCGATCTCCGGGCAACGTTCCATGACATATTCCACCTCCTGTTTTCCAGCCCCGGCAAACATGGTGGTTGTCAGGTGATTCGGATCTAATTCCTTGATCATCGCAGCTATTTCATTCACTGCATCCCAGACTTTAGGATTGGAATAATGGAGATTCAGTTCGTTGCCGATCCCCCAGGCAAACAGGGCAGGGTGGTCCTTGTATTTCATCACTTCTTTTCTGGCGTATTCCAGTTGATCTGCCACGGCCTGTGCATCGTCATAATCAAAGCCATGGCGCTCCCGCCCGATTTCAAGGCCCATGCAAACCATCAAGCCGTGGGCATGCGCCTGATCCAGCAACTCCTGGCCAGTCATGAAATGGTTATCGGTACGCCAGGTCCTCAGGGCATTCCCTCCATGCGATACCAGCGCCTCAATATCGCCTCCTTCCAACCCGGCTCCCTTGATGAAAAACGGTTTGCCGTCGCAATACAGCACATAACCATCCGTTTCTTTTTTCAGCACTGCTTTCACAGGTCCGTTGTTCTTGATTTCTTCCGAATGGTTGACGCAGCCATTCAATGCAAGGCACAGCACCAGTATGCAGGATAAATTACGGATTGTATTCATTTTCAGGTTTGTATTAATAAGTTACTCAATGTTTTTTCAGTATTATTTATCTTTTACCAGTATTGTTTCAAGCTCTTCGAGTGATTTATTTTTTGTTTCGGGTAATAATAACATGATGAATATAAGTCCGATAACGGCAAATATCCCGTAGATCAGGAAAGTCACGGAACTTCCCAGGACGGCTAGCTCCCAGGGGAAGACCAGTTGTACCAGGAAACTCACGCCGGAGTTGAAAAAACCGACAAAGGATATCGCCACACCCCGAATTCTGTTGGGAAACAATTCAGAGAAAAGCACCCACATCACCGGCCCGAGGGAAATGGCAAAAGAAGCCACAAAACCGATGATCCCGATCAGGATGAGAAGTGCATTCATGCTGATGGCGGCCGTGATCAGGTTTGATTCGAATTCTTTGGCCTGAGCGGCGCCGAGTGAATTTTCCATGGCATTTTTAAATTCCACATCACTGTTAAATGTCTTACCAGCAAGCGGAGCCAGTTTTGAAATTTCGATGCTTGCAGGAAGGGATTTTATCGAATCCTCTGTAAGGGTATAGGTTGCCGAATGAAACCCCCAGGCCAGGATGAACATGCTGACTGCAATGCCCGATACGCCAAAACCAAGCAAAATCTTCCGTCCGAACCTGTCGATGAACAGGATGGCAAGGATGGTAAATACAAGATTTGTCAAACCTACCAGGATGGCTTGTATAAATGATGCATCGGTTCCGATCCCTGATTGTTCAAAGATCATCGGGGCGTA
>JAHYJL010000020.1 GCA_019429045.1 Bacteroidales bacterium | reverse complement strand
ATGCCCCCATGCCCCCATGCCCCCATGCCCCCATGCCCTCATGCCCCCATGCCTCCATGCCCCCATGCCCTATGCCCTACGCCCTTTCCCTGCATAATAATCATAGATCTCAAACTGTGCCCGGTGCCGCTTTGGGTCGCTGGTTTTACGATACCGGTTCAGCTTATCGGGGTCGAGGTATCGTGATTTGACATTATCCCGGAGCTGTATCTGGATGATATCCCATAACTGCTGCCGGATGTCTTCATCAAAAACAGGGCAGACAATTTCGATCCGGTGGTCGAAATTCCGTGGCATCCAGTCGGCTGAGGAGATGTAATATTCGGGATCGCCGCCGTTGCAGAAAATATAGACCCTTGAATGTTCAAGGTATTTGTCAACGATTGACAGGGCGTTGATATTTTCGCTCATGCCGGGGACGCCCGGTTTGACAACACAGATGCCCCGGCAGATCAGGTCGATATGAACGCCGGCCTGGCTGGCTTCATAAAGTTTGGATGTCGCTTTGCGGTCGACAATGCTGTTCAGTTTGAGGATGGCCCAGGCTTCTTTCCCTAGACGGGCATTTTGCATTTCCAGATCAAATTTCTCCATAAAAAATTCCCGGGTCCGGAATGGTGAAAGGATCATGGTTTTGAAGGTGGGAAGGATGAATTTGCTCTCCAGAAGTTCAAAAGTATTGTAAGCCTCTTCACAAATTCCGGGATGGCAGGTCAGCAGGCTGAAATCCGAGAAAACCTTTGCCGTGGCTTCATTATAATTCCCCGTGCTGATGTTGGCGTAGAGCTTGTTTTCGCCGTTTTCACGGCGCCGGATAAGGATCAGTTTGGCATGCACCTTGAACCCGGGAATGGTCTGAATGACTTTAACGCCTTCTTCCTGCAGGCGCCGGGTCCAGTAAATATTGGCCTCTTCATCGAACCGGGCCTGGATCTCCATGAAGACCGTCACGTATTTCCCGTTTCGGGCGGCATTGATCAGGGAATTCATGGCTGCAGAATCGCGGGCGGCGCGGTAAAAATTCATTTTGATCGACCGCACCATTGGATCAATGGAAGCTTCCCTTAGCAGGTCGATAATGTGCTGGAAAGAATGATAGGGGAAGTTCAGCATGATATCCTTCTTTCGTATAGCGTCGAAAAGGCTGTGGTGATTCTCCAACAGCGGATGTGGCAGGGTAGGGGCAGCAGGATAATAGAGTTTATCAGACCCTACCCTTGGAAATTCCATGAAATCCTTAAAATTGTGATACCTGCCGCCACCCCGGATCGTATCTTTTTTGAAAATATTAAGCTTTTTTGTCAGCATCTTCAGGATATCCTCGGGCATCGTATTGTCATAGACAAACCGCACCGCCTCGGCGATTTTTCGTTTCTTAACGCTGACGCTGATCAGTTCCAGGAAGCTTTTAGAGACATCATTGTCTATCTCAAGCTCCGAATCACGGGTGAATTTGATCGTATACGACTCGAAACGGTCGTACCCGAAAGCTGCAAAAATACCTTCCAGGCAATGGCGGATCACATCATCAATGAGAATGATGAATGTCTTGTTGTCTTCAGGTGGCAATTTTAAAAACCTGCCTGTCACAGCGGTAGGAACCCTGATCAGCGCGTGTTCCAGGACCTCCGGTTCTTTGGTTTTTCTTAGCCGGACGGCCAGGTATATGGAAGCGTCCTTGAGCGAAGCGGAACTTTTTACATTGTTCAACATGAGCGGAAACAGGTTCGGACTGACTTTTTCCCTATAGAAATGCCTGACAAATTTACCCTGGGTTTCGCTGAGCTGCGTTTCATCGATAATATAAATATGGTTCCGCTCCAGTTCTTTTCTAATTTTCGAATAGGCCCTGGTAAAAAGCTTTTCCTGTGCCGTTATAATATCAAGAACCTGATCAAGAATGTTTTTATATTTCAGGTCGGGAACAGGCTCAACCTGTTGCAGTCTGATCATTCTTTTCAATGTCGCAATCCTGACCCTGAAAAATTCATCGCGATTGTTGGAATATATACCAAGGAATTTTACCCGCTCCATCAGTGGTGTATCTTTATCCATGGCCTCCTGTAAAACCCTTTCGTTAAAGTGAAGCCAGCTGATTTCCCTGTTGAAAAAGAATTGATTGGTTTCTTCCATAATAGTCTTCTAACCGCTTTTTTACAGCATGATACGCTGCGGTGCAAAAATAGTGAACTTGCCTGATATAAAGGTTTACATTCTGCGCTAACAGGCGTTATGATTTTTTTGTACCGGTCAGTTCTTTCGGAAACACAACGAAATTGATAGTGTGGTTCGCCAGTGGGATCTTCTCCCATTGATCAGTATCAAAACTAATGCTGACAATTCCTGAAGTCGGCAGGTTGTCAATTCTTGGCCTGAGATATTGATTGACTAAATCGGTCAAAGTAGGATTATGCCCCACAATCATGACAGAATTATATTGATCCGAAAGATCATAAAACAGGTCAAGGATCCTGTTTCCATTGGCAAAATAGATATGCGGGTCAACCTTGATCCTGTTTTTAGGATAATTAAGCGCATGGGCCAGTATTTTAGCAGTTTCGAGGGCCCGGGCCGCATGGCTGGAAATGATATGATCGACGGATATATTCTGTTGGTGGAGGAAGTCGATGATTTTTTTTGTCTTCTTTTTCCCTTTCTCAAGCAATGGCCTTTCCTCGTCGGGAATACCGCTGATATCCCACGAAGATTTGGCATGCCTAACAATGAATACAGTTTTCATACTACCCTGCAAATAGCGGATAACCATCCATCATCTCATTGACTTTCTTGCGGACACTGACAATGACCTGTTCGTCATTTATCTGCGAGATCACTTCATCGATGAGGTCCACGATAGCGGGCATATGTTCTTCTTTCAAGCCTCGGGTGGTGACGGCGGGTGTGCCGATGCGCAGGCCTGAGGTCTGGAAAGGCGAACGGCTGTCGAAGGGCACCATGTTTTTATTCACGGTGATATCAGCCCGGACCAGGGTGTTTTCCACCTGTCGCCCGGTCAGCTCGGGGAATTTATTCCGCAGGTCGATGAGCATCAGGTGATTGTCTGTACCGCCGGAGATGACGTGGTAGCCTTTATCGACAAACGCTTTAGACATGACAGCTGCATTCTTTTTTACCTGCAGGATGTATTCGAAGTACTCATCGGTCAGCGCTTCTCCGAAAGCGACGGCTTTGGATGCGATGACATGCTCCAGCGGCCCGCCCTGGATGCCGGGGAATACCGCTGACTGGATAAGCTGCGACATCATCTTGATTTCGCCTTTCGGGGTTTTCAATCTCCAAGGGTTTTCAAAGTCTTTGCCCATTAGGATCAGCCCGCCGCGCGGTCCCCGGAGGGTTTTGTGCGTAGTAGTGGTCACCACGTGGCAATAAGGTATGGGATCATTGAGCAAACCGCGAGCGATCAGCCCGGCCGGGTGGGCGATATCAGCCATCAGCAGGGCGCCGGCCTGGTCGGCAATCGCCCGCATCCTGGCGTAATCCCAGTCGCGGGAATAGGCAGAGGCACCGGCAATGATCATCTTTGGCTTTTCCCTGAGGGCTATTTCTTCCATCGTGTCATAGTCCACCGTACCGGTTTCCCTGGTTACGCCATAGGCAATGGGGTTATATAAAATCCCGGAACTGTTGACGGGAGATCCGTGCGAAAGATGCCCACCGTGCGACAGGTCGAGCCCCATGAATGTATCCCCCGGTTTAAGAAAAGCCAGGAATATCGCCATGTTGGCCTGGGCGCCGGAATGGGGCTGAACATTGGCAAATTCACAATTGAAGAGCTCTTTGGCCCGTTCTATGGCCAGTTGTTCGGTTTCATCCACAAACTGGCAACCACCGTAATACCGCTTGCCGGGATACCCCTCGGCATATTTGTTGGTCATGACAGAGCCCATGGCCCTTAGAACCTGGTTGCTCACAAAATTTTCCGATGCAATGAGCTCCAGCCCGTGCAATTGCCTTTTCTTCTCCTTCGCCAGGATACGAAATACCTGATTGTCCCGTTTCATAGTATGAATTTTGGTTGTTTAACGGCAAAATTAACGAATTCATCTGAACTGGAAAGGATAATATGATCACACCCTCAAAAAGCTTAATTTTGCAGTAACAGGATCAATATGAGGCCAGGGGGAATCACCGTAATCATTGGTTTTCTGATGTTATTGCAGTCCGGTTTGCTGGGCCAGGGCAGCCCTGCCCGGCTCCGTTGCGCGGAGGTTCTTAACAACGGCGATGTGATGCTGCATTGGCGGTCTGAAATTGTTGGAACCGGCGCTTATGCTTATGTTCTCTTTCATTCTACGGTTCGTTCCGGGCCTTATTCAAGGCTCGATTCCATCATCGACATGACCACTGATTCTTACCAGCATGCCAACGCAGGGGCTTTTCTCAATCCACAATATTACTACATGCTTATCTATCGGTTAAGCGGTATTTCAGCGCCGTCTGATACGCTTTCCAGTATCTTGCTGACTTCATCTACCCTGGATTTTGAGATCATTGACCTGTCGTGGAACCCCTTGCTGGATCCATTGGCCCCATATATGCACCCCTGGTACTTGCTTTACCGGGAATATCCGCCGGGAAACTGGAGACTGGTAGACTCAACACAGGCAGTGAGTATTTCCCATCATTTCTGGGATTGCAATGAAGCCGCCGATACAGTGAGGTTCAGGATCGGCGTGAGGGTGGATGAGTTTAATTTTCATTGTGAGTCCTTTTCAAACATAACCGGATACGTGCTCAGGAACCAGTCGAACCGCTATCCTCCGGTCATCGATTCGGTAAGTATTGATGCCGATGGAAGAGCCATTATTGGCTGGCAGCCAGGAACAGAACCTGATATCCTTGGCTATACTATTTTCAGTGTAACTGCTTCCAACGATTCAATTGATTTTGTGGAAGGAAGATTCAATACATTTTACACCCATCAACCTTCCAATGCCTGCAATGGCCCGCTGCACTATATCATCCTGTCAGTGGATTCCTGTGGTAACAAGAGCCCTTTTCCTTTTGATCCTGTCACTTTACTGGATAGACCCCATTCTACAATTTATCTGGCTGATATTCAATATGATCCCTGCCAGATGACCAATACGCTATCCTGGAATGAATACCAGAATTTTGAGCCCCCGCTGGGCTACAGCCGCGTTTTTGTGAGCCAGGATAACGGGCCGTTTCAGGAGTTGGCCAATATACCTGCGGGTCAGTCGACATACGTGCATACAGGCCTTCTCCCGAATACATACTATGCCTACTATGTGCGTGCATACAGCCAGGATAACCTGAAAACCTCCACCTCCTGTCCCAGGCAGGTCCGGACCTATAATTCCCCCAGCCCGGCATTCATGTATACGCTCTACGCCACAGTTGAGGATAATCAACAGGTAAGCATCCGTTTTTATACCGACACTGCGGCACATGTGAAGGCATACCGGATACTGAGGGGCACTGAACCTGGCGGTCCGTACGATTTCGTGGGATCTGTCGTCAACCAGGAGGAGGTACTTGTTTCATATATTGATGAAACGGCCAGTGTTAACACTACAAGCTATTATTATCTGGTTGAAGTGATCGACAGTTGCGGGCAATCCCTGATCATCACCAATATTTCCAGGACAATATTTTTAGAAATCGAGGCCCTGGAAACCATGCAGAATATTCTTAGCTGGAATGCCTATGAATCATGGAGTGGAAATGTCGAAGGTTACAATATTTACCGGCGCCTCGACGACAATCCGGTACTGGAACTGCTTCAAACGGTCGGCCCTTCGGTACTGTTCTATACAGACGATGTTTCATCACTCTCCTTTGGCACCTGTAGGATCACATACCTGGTGGAAGCTTATGAGGGGGAAGGCAATGCATACGGCTTCCGCGAATCGAGCTTCTCCAATGAAGCGCTGGCTGAGCAGGAATCCAAAATACTGATGCCCAATGCTATCATGCCGCGGGGTATCAACAATGTGCTTAAGCCTGTTTCTCTTTTTGTCGGTGGCCAGGGTTATGAATTCCTGGTTTATAACCGCTGGGGGCAGCTCATTTTTCAGACCTCAGATCCGGACGAAGGCTGGAACGGAACCTATAACGGTCAATATGTCGATGCCGGTGTTTATGTCTGGTTGATCCGTTACCGCAACTCCTTGAACCAGGTGAAGTTTCAAAAGGGAAACGTCGCCGTGATTTATTGATTGTTGAAACACTCCCCATTCACCTCTCTGTCTCAGGCTGCTTAACAATTTTTAAGACTTGGTTCAGCCTTTTTTCATACATTTGCAAACTAAATTTCAGGTCATGATGCTGGATAACAATAAATTTCTTGGTGAAGCCCTCACCTATGACGACGTTTTGCTGGTGCCGGCCTATTCGGAGGTGATGCCCCGCGAGGTCGACATCAGCTCTTTATTTTCCAGGAATATCCAGCTGAACATACCGATCGTTACGGCAGCCATGGATACGGTGACCGAATCGATGATGGCCATTGCCATTGCCCAGGAGGGGGGGATCGGGGTGATCCATAAGAACATGTCGATAGAGGAGCAGGCCAACCAGGTCAGGAAGGTCAAGCGTGCCGAAAATGGCATGATCCTCGACCCGATCACACTGCCGGTGGATGCCATTGTCATGGATGCCCTGGCACTGATGAAGGAATACGGTATAGGGGGAATTCCCGTGGTGAAGAACAACAAGGAGCTGGTAGGGATTGTAACCCATCGCGACCTGCGTTTTGAGCGGAATGTTAACCGGCCCGTATCAGAAGTAATGACCAAGGACAACCTGATCACCACCCAGGAGTTTGTTTCGTTTGAGAAGGCCGGTGAGATTCTGCAAAAACACAGGATCGAGAAACTTCCGGTTGTCGATGATCATAACAGGCTGGTGGGTTTGATCACTTACAAGGATATTATCAAGATCCAGGCCCATCCGCATGCCTACAAAGATGAACAGGGGCGCCTGAGGGTTGCCGCCGCGGTGGGGATCGCTTCCGATACCCTCCTAAGGGCTGAAGCGCTGGTAAGCGCCAATGTCGATGCCATTGTAGTGGATACGGCTCATGGCCACACCCGCGGGGTCATCGAAGTTTCAAAAAAGATAAAAGATGCGTTCCCGCATATCGACCTGGTCATTGGTAACATTGGCACTGCCGAAGCGGCCCTGGCCCTGGCTGAGGCAGGCGCTGACGCCGTGAAGGTTGGCATTGGGCCCGGATCAATTTGCACCACCAGGGTGATCGCCGGCGTGGGTATCCCCCAGCTTAGCGCCGTTTACAATGTAAGCCGGGCGTTGAAAGGCAAAGGTATACCTGTCATTGCCGATGGCGGCATACGCTATTCAGGCGATATTGCCAAAGCTTTGGCCGCAGGCGGCGATACGATCATGGCCGGCTCCCTGTTCGCCGGCGTCGACGAGTCACCGGGTGAAACAGTGATCTTTGACGGAAGAAAATATAAAACCTATCGGGGAATGGGATCCATTGAAGCCATGCAGAAAGGATCAAAAGACCGTTATTTCCAGGATGTGGAAGATGATATTAAAAAATTGGTCCCTGAAGGGATCGTCGGCCGCGTTCCTTTCAAGGGAACATTATCTGAAGTTATTACACAACTGGCAGGTGGCCTCAGGGCCGGAATGGGATATGTCGGAGCAACCAATATCGAAGCGCTCAAACAGGCCCGATTTATTAAGATCACTCATTCAGGCGTGGTAGAAAGTCATCCACATGACGTTTCTATTACCAGTGAGGCACCGAATTACAGCCGCTACTGAGATGATTTTCTACAGAAACCATAATAACTAATGTTAAGAAAACTATGAAAAAATTTCGAATTGTATTGTTTTTAAGTTTTTTGATCGTTGTGTATTCATCGCATACCGTCGCCCAGGTTTCGGATAACCGCGTCTTGCTGACAATTGCAGGCGATGATATTACTGCAGGTGAATTCATGTATGTTTACCAGAAAAACAATTTATTTCATGAAAACCCTGACCCTGCAGCGCTCAGGGAATATCTTGACCTGTATATCAATTTCAGGTTGAAGGTCAGGGAAGCGGAAGAGCTTGGCATGGATACGATCAGCTCTTTTAGACGTGAGCTTGAGGGATATCGGAAACAACTGGCACAACCCTACTTTACAGACCAATCGGTGAGTGAACAATTATTGCATGAGGCTTATGAAAGGAAGAAGCTGGACGTCAGGGGCAGTCACATTTTATTCAGGATAGAAAGGAACGCGGCTCCAAAAGATACATTAGCCGCTTATCAGCTTGCCATGAAGGCTTATGACCGTATCAAAAATGGGGAGGATTTTGGAATAGTAGCCTATGAAGCCTCGGAAGATCCATCTGCCCGCGATACAGAAGGTAACCAGTTTCGTCCGGCGCGCAAGGGAAACCTTGGGGACCTTGGGTATTTTACTGTTTTCGACATGGTCTACCCTTTTGAAAATGGTGCTTATAATACCGAACCGGGTAAGGTCAGCCTGCCGGTTCGCACTGATTTTGGTTACCACCTGATCAAGGTTACCGACAAACAGCCTGCCCTAGGGCAAGCCCAGGTAGCACACATTTTTGTGCAGGTACCGCCCAACACCACCACTGAAGATTCCATCCAGAAAAAAGCGAAGATAGAAGCGGCCTATGCTAAAATTAATAGCGGTGTGGCCTTTGAGGATGTAGTACTTGAGTTTTCAGAAGATAAAAGTTCGGCTGCTAACGGCGGGAAACTTCCCTGGTTTGGCTCAAACCGCATGGTGCCTGAATTTATTATCGCCACAAGGAATCTGGAAGAAATAGGTGGTGTCAGCGATCCCTTCACTTCCCCTTTCGGCTGGCATATCATTAAACTGATTGACCGCAAACCGGTCGGCACTTTTGAAGAAGAACAGTTTAACATTAAGAGCAGGCTTGAAAAGGATATCCGGAATAAACTCAGCGAAAAAGCTGTTATTAACCGTATAAAAGAAGAGTATCATTTCAAGGAACACCCTAAAACACTGGACGCTGTTATTGCCGTCCTGGATTCTACCCTCATGCAAGCAGAATGGGACGTGTCTAAGGCCAAAGGGCTGGATAAAACGGTATTTTCTTTGGGTGATAGTAAGTACACACAGCAGGACCTGGTGGAATACATCGCCGCGAAGCAAAATAAAAGAATCACAGATATCAGGCAATTCTTCAATGAATCCTACGAAAATTTCGTTTTTGAAAAATGCCTGGCCATCGAGGATAGTAAGCTGGAAGAGAAATATCCCGATTTCAGGATGCTTGTCAGGGAATATCATGACGGTATCCTGTTGTTTGACCTGACCGATAAGAATGTATGGTCAAAAGCTGTCAGGGATACCCTTGGGCTGAAAGAATTTTATGAGGCAAACCGGGGCAATTATATGTGGGACAAGCGTCTGCACGCTTCTATAGTTACTATTTTAAACCCGGGTGTAGTCAAATCAGACAATGTAAGAAAGATGTTCACCAGTGGAAAATCGACCCTTGAAATACTTGAAGCTTTTAATACGGACACTACGCTGAACATCCTGATAGAAACATCAAGGTATTCAGAAGGGGAATCCACTGTAATAGACGGTATTAAATGGAAAACAGGCCTGTCACCCATGGTTGATAGCCCTGACGGCCCTTCATTTGCATATGTATATGAAATTTTAATCCCGGAACCAAGGACCCTGGATGAAGCCAGGGGATTGATCACGGCCGATTACCAGGCTTTCCTGGAAGAGCGGTGGATCAGGGAACTCAGGGCAAAATATCCGGTGATCATACACGAAGAGGTTCTATCAACCCTGAAATGATATTTGACAAAATATTGAGAATTGTATTATTCCTGTCGTTGGTGTTTATAGCCGGCTGTGATCATTTATTTCAGCCGGAGGAGGATGACCCTGTCATTGCCCGTGCCAATGATAAATACCTGAAGGAATCCGAGCTGGCAGAAAAAATTCCCGACGGGCTTTCAGAGAGGGACAGCCTTACATTGGCCCAGAATTATATCACCAAGTGGATACAACAGGAAATTCTCCTTCAAAAGGCCAATGAAATGCTTTCCGCCAGTGAACAGGACTTTTCGGCTCAATTGCAGGAATACAGGAACTCGCTTCTGATGTTTTCGCTGGAGCAGAAACTGGTCAGCCAGCACCTGGATACTGAGGTTACAGAAAAGGAGATCGAAGGTTATTATGAAGAGAACAGGGGCCAGTTCGAGCTGAAAGCCAACATCGTCAAGTTTGATTTTGTCAAGGTTCCAAAGAAATCAAGACAATTGAAGGATTTCAGAAAATTGATGAAGTCGGCCGATCCGGATGACATCACCGGACTTGAACGATTTGCTGAGAAGAATGCCACCGACTTCTGGTTCGCCAGGGAATGGATCACCATGAATTACTTGTTGGATGAAATGCCTTTGACAGTTGATAATCAGGCGCTCTGGTTACGCAGGACAAAGTACTCGGAAGCTGAAGATTCGCTATATATTTACCTGCTCAGAATCAATGATTTCAAAACCACCGACAGCATTCCTCCGCTGGAATTTGAACGAGAAAGGATCAGGAACATCATTGTGAACAGCAGGAAATTGAACCTGATAGAGCAAAAGAGACAGGAATTCATTGAACAGGCTTTCAGGGACAACTATGTGGAAATATATTAATGATCGTTGATTACAATAAAATTACTTTTGGATTGTTTTATTCCTACCAGTATATTTTATGAAAGAAGTAACCAAAACTGTATTCCTGCCAGTATTGTTCGGTTGGACATTCCTGTTATTATCAGGTTTTGAAGCGATAAGTCAGGGGAAGGTGGTCGACCGGGTCATATCGGTTGTGGGCAAGAACATGATACTGGAGTCCGAGATTGAAGCGCAATACCTGCAATACCGGATGCAGTCGGGTATTACCGGCAGTGCTGTGGCGATCAAGTGTCAGATACTGGAGAATATGCTGCTGGAGAATCTATTGCTAAACCAGGCCGATCTGGACAGTATCACCGTTACTGAAGGTGAAGTTGAACAGTCACTGGATCAGCGGTTGCGATATTTCATTTCTCAATTTGGTTCTCAGGATAAGCTTGAGGAATATTATCAGAAATCAATTATCGAGATAAAAGAGGAGTTTCGTGAATTGGTCAGAAATCAACTGCTTGTCAGAAAGGTACAGGAGAACATAACGGCCAATGTATTTGTGACACCCTCAGAGGTGAGGGCTTTTTACAAAACGATTCCCCTCGACAGTCTTCCATTGATTAATGCCGAGGTGGAGATGGTACAGATATTGAAGATCCCACCGATAAGCATGGAACAACGGGTATTGATCAAGGAAAAACTGAGAGACCTGAGGAGAAGAATAGTGGCAGGTGAGAACTTTGCCACGCTGGCCATACTTTACTCGGAAGATCCCGGATCAGCGTCAAAGGGAGGCGAAATAGGCTTTTTCGGTCGCGGAGAATTATACCCGGAATATGAAGCGGCCGCCTTTAAGCTAAAGGAAGGGGAAATTTCGGAGATAATAGAATCCAAAGCTGGTTATCATGTGATTCAGTTGTTGGAAAGAAGGGGCGATTATGTCAATACGCGGCATATTCTTCTCCAAACCAAACCTTCGCCGGTTGATATGGAGAAGGCCAGGCAGGAGCTTGACAGCATAATGAACCTTATACGGAACAATGAGATGACCTTTGAAGAGGCTGTGACTAAATTTTCAGACGACCCTGGCAAGAACAGCGGCGGTTTGATTATCAATGCATATACAGGTACGACTAAATTTGAGATGGACCAGCTGGAACCACAGCTTGCTTTCATTATCAACCGATTGGAGGTCGGGCAGTATTCCAATCCAGTGCTTACAACTACTGAAGAAGGGCAGGAGGCTTACCGCCTGGTGAAGTTGTTATCACGGACAGAACCTCACCGTGCCAACCTGACGGATGATTACAGCAACATACAGGAGTGGGCCCTGATGGGGAAGCAGCAGCTAAGACTTTCCGACTGGGTGAATAAGAATATGTCAAATGCTTACATAATGGTGATCGATGATTACAGGTCATGTGATTTTGAACATAATTGGTTCATGGATGATCGTTAATAATAATCCTTTCAGTAATTTTTAATTTGCAAAAAATAAAATGATATCATATAAATCTGATGTTGAGGCAGTTGACGCGTTTGTAGAAAAATATAACACCCTTCGTGAAGAAATTGCCAAGGTGATTGTCGGGCAGGACGAGGTAGTTAAAAAAGTGCTGATATCCATCTTCAGCCGGGGGCATGGTTTGCTGGTCGGTGTACCCGGGCTGGCCAAAACACTGATGGTGAACACGATTTCCAGGGCGCTGGGGCTGACCTACAGCAGGATTCAATTTACCCCGGACCTGATGCCGTCGGATATTATCGGTACCGAGATTCTCGATGAAGAGCGCCGGTTCAAGTTTATCCCGGGCCCTATATTTGCCAACATCATCCTGGCGGATGAAATCAACCGTACCCCGCCCAAGACGCAGTCGGCTTTGCTGGAAGCCATGCAGGAAAAAGCGATCACTGTTGCCGGTAAGAATTATAAACTTTCGGAACCTTTCTTTGTCCTTGCCACGCAGAATCCAATAGAACAAGAGGGGACGTATCCTTTGCCTGAAGCCCAGCTCGACAGGTTTATGTTCAACATCTGGCTGGACTACCCCACTTATGAGCAGGAAATGGATGTTGTGAAAAATACGACCCAGGATTTGCAGTCAGAACTGAAGATAGTGCTCAGTGCAGAGGAGATATTATATTTCCAGGGCCTGATCCGCCGGATTCCTGTCCCTGAGAATGTATACCAATATGCCGTATCACTTTCGTCAAAAACCCGGCCTGGGACACCTTCGGCGCACCATCTCGCCAATGATTACATCACCTGGGGCGCCGGGCCGCGATCATCACAGTACCTGATCATCGGCGCCAAATGCCATGCCGCCATCCAGGGTAAATATTCCCCTGATATCGAGGATGTCAGGGCTATTGCCACCTCGGTGCTCCGGCACAGGATCGTCAGGAATTATAAAGCCGAAGCAGAAGGGTATTCTATTGAAAAGATCATACATGAATTTCTGCAATAATATTATCATGATTAACTGAACCACCTATGAAAAAAAGCAGGATTTACCTGATCAGCCTGGTTGCCATACTGGCCATCGTGCTGATCTGGATCTTCTCGGGTACCGGCCCGGACAAAGAAGTGACCATCAAGGTGCCTGTCAAATACGGTAAGTTTGACATCGTTGTGACCACCACCGGTGAGCTGGAGGCCAAGAGCTCAGAAAAGATCATGGGGCCGGTGAACCTGCGTGATTTCCGCATCTGGCAGATCAAAATCGAAGACATCATCCCGGATGGCACCGTGGTCGATTCGGGCAATTATATCGCCAGTCTTGACCGCTCAGAGCTGGTCAATAAATTAAAAGACCAGGAACTGGAGATCGAAAAGCTGACCACTCAGTTCACCAAAACCCAGCTTGACACGACCATGGACCTGCGAACCGCCAGGGATAACCTGATCAACCTGAAGTACGCCCTGGAAGAACGACAGATCGTTGTGGACCAGTCGATTTATGAGCCGCCTGCTACCCAACGACAGGCCCGTATCGAGCTGGAAAGGGCGCAACGCAATTATGAACAGGCCATCGAGAATTACCAGGTCAAGCTGCAAAAGGCCAGGGCGGATATGCAGGAGATCAACACCGCCATGAGAAAAGCGCAGTCGGAATATGCTAAAATGGTTTCCATCCTGGGCCAGTTTACTATCTATGCCCCGAAATCGGGTATGGTCATTTACCGCAGAACCTGGGATGGACAAAAGCAAGGCATCGGTGCTTCCGTCAGCGTTTGGGACCCGGTAGTGGCCGAGCTGCCTAACCTGCGGGAAATGAAATCGAAGACCTATGTGAATGAGATAGACATCAGCAAAGTCAGGACAGGACAGCATGTCCGGATCGGCGTCGACGCTTTCCCGGATAAACGATTTACAGGTGTTGTCACTGAAGTGGCCAACATCGGGCAACAGCTGCCCAATTCCAATGCCAAGGTCTTTGAGGTCATCATTGAGGTCAATGAATTCGATACGATTCTCAGGCCGGCTATGACCACCAAGAATGAAATCCTCACTTCAAGTATTGACAGTGTTTTCTTCATACCGCTGGATTGTGTGCAATCGAATGATACCATGAGTTATGTTTACACACCCAATGCCCGCAAGCAGGTGATTTTAGGGCAGAGCAACGAGAACGAAGTGATTATCAGGGCAGGCCTTACCTCCGGAGAGGAAATATACCTGGTCCCACCCTCCAATGCTGAATCCTACAGGTTGACCAGGCTCCCCCAGGAAATCCTGGACAGGTTCAAACAGGAAGAAGAAGAGCAGATAAACCACCGCCCTGGCCCTGGCGAAACCCCTCAACGGCGTTCTGGAGGCAACTAAGATGAAATTCAAAGAAATACCGGGGAGCGGCTATCAGCGATACCTCCATGCGCTCAATATAGCAGTAGAAGCCGTCGTGGCCAACCGTGTCCGGTCCATGCTGACAGCCCTTGGGATCATTTTCGGGGTGGCTGCCGTTATCTCCATGATGGCGATCGGCAATGGCGCCAGGAAAGAGATCCTCGACCAGATCAAACTGGTGGGGGTGAATAATATCGTTATAACTCCTCTGGTTGATGCTACAGGGCAAAGAGGCTCTGACCAGGATGGAGGCGGTAGAAAAATGCAGAAAAAATATTCCCCCGGTCTCACCCTGGAAGATGCCGAAAGCATCCGGGAGATCATCCCGACAGTGACCCGCGTCAGCCCGGAGGTCGCCTATGATTCCCATGTCATCAAAGGTGGAAAGCAGTCACCCGCCAAGATGATAGGGGTCACTAACGATTTCTTTGAGGTGTATAATCTGAGCCTTTTCTCAGGGACTTTCTTCCAGGAACAGCAATTGATCAGCGGGAGTCCGGTATGCATAATCGGACCTTCCGTTAAATCACGCTTTTTTTCGCAGGAAGACCCGATTGGCAAAACCATCAAATGCGGCGGTATCTGGCTGACCGTCATAGGGGTGCTCGAAACCCGGGCGTTGAACGTGGAGAAGTCGAAAGACCTTGGCGTCAGTGATTACAACGACCATATCTACGCTCCCATCCAGACGGTGCTGTTGCGCTACAAGGACAGGGCCTATATAAATAACGCCTCACTGCGCAGGAGTGGCAGTTCCGTAGTTTTCTTCGACGGTGGGGTAACTTCTTTTTCCTCCACATCCGCCGGGTCGGTCGACGATAATTATAACCAGCTGGATAAAATTGTGGTACAGGTTTCCGACAGCCGGTATCTTAATGTCACCACCGACGCCCTGAAAAATCTCCTGCGGCGCAGGCATCAGCAGGTGGACGATTTCCAGGTGAGCGTGCCGGAGTTGTTGCTGAAGCAGGAGCAACGAACCAAGGATATATTTAATATAGTACTGGGTGTCATTGCCGGAATTTCCCTGGTAGTGGGCGGTATCGGCATTATGAACATCATGCTGGCTTCGGTCATGGAAAGAACCAAGGAGATCGGGATACGCAGGGCCACCGGGGCCACGCGTCGTGATGTGGCCTTCCAGTTCCTCTCGGAAGCCATTATTATCAGCCTGACCGGAGGAGTGATCGGAATTGTCCTTGGGGTTATATTTGCCGTCATGATCAACCGCACTACCGGTATTCTTACCATCGTTACACCGTTTTCAATCATCGTTTCCTTCGGGGTCTCGGCTTTTATCGGCATCATGTTCGGCTATATGCCGGCAAAAAGGGCATCGGATCAGGACCCGGTGGAATCATTGAGATATGAATAGCAAAAACTTTCTGCCATGTTGAAGTTAAAGGTTATTCTCGTTCAAGCAGCCTTGCTGGCAGCTGGTCTTTTACCTTTGCATGCCCAGGACGGCATCAACCGGCTGACCCTGGACGAAGCGCTGATGATCGCCCACGCCCAATCGTCCGAAGCCCTGATCGCCAAACACCGGTTCAGGATGAACTACTGGGAATACCGGTCATTTAAAGCCGATTACCTGCCCGGGGTTAATGTCGATGCCGTCTTGCCAGGTTTCAGCCGTTCCTACAGGACAATATCCGTTCCTGACGGGCCCGATATTTTCCAATACAACACCCTGGGCAATTACGCGGTTCGCATGTCTATCGACCAGAAAGTAGGTTTCACCGGCGGGACTGTCTTCCTGCAGTCAAGGCTGCAGCGGCTGGATAATTATTATCCCGACAGCACTTACACCAATTACCAGTCCACCCCCATTATTATCGGTTACCGCCAGCCTATCTTCAAATACAATGAATACCGTTGGTCCAGGAATATCGAACCGCTGAAATATGAAAAAGCCAAGCGGGAATATATAGAAAGCATCGAGCAGGTATCTGTCTCGACAGTGAACCATTTCTTCAACCTGCTGCTGGCGCAGGTGGAACGTGAAATCGCACAAAAGAACCTGTACAGTTATGATACGCTCTACCGGATCGCGCTGGGCCGGTATCAGCTTGGTAAAATAGCTGAAAATGAATTGCTCCAGCTGGAATTGAATTTCCTCCGTGCCAAAGCTTCAGTCGACAATGCCGACCTGAGTTATGAAAACATGCTGTTTCGCCTGAAGTCGTTTCTTCGGATCAAGGACAATCAGCCGATCGTTCTGATACCCCCGGCAGAAACCAGGCACAAGGTGGTCAGCGCTGCTGCCGCCATTGAAGAGGCCAGGAAGAATACTTCAACGGCCCTGGAGTTCCAGGAGCGGCTGCTTACGGCCGAGAGCCAGGTGAACAGGGCGAAAATGAACGGCAGGTTCGACGCCGATCTGTATATCGAATATGGCCTGACGCAAAGCACGGAATATATCAGCGATGTTTACAAGAACCCGAAAGACCAGCAGCAGCTTAACCTGGGGATCAGCGTCCCGGTCCTTGACTGGGGGAAAGCCAGGGGCCAGATCAAAGTGGCCGAATCCAACCTGGAACTCGTGGAAACATCAGTGGAACAGGATATTATCGATTATGAACAAAGCATTTTCCTGAATGTCATGCAGTTTAATATGCAGAAAGACCAGTTGTTCATTGCCGCCAAAGCCGATACAGTGGCGCAGAAGCGATATGATGTAACGCAGCAACGGTATATGATCGGCCAGGTGAACGATGTGCTGGAACTCAACAACGCGCAGATCGACAATGATAATGCACGGAAAGGCTACTACCAGGCACTACGCAGCTACTGGAACAATTATTATCAATTGCGGAAAATGACCCTATACGATTTTTTGGATGATAAGATGCTGATATTCATCATCAGGGACATAATGTAGCTATTCTCCCATCTCCTTGGCTTCATTCCAGAAGACATCCATTTCATCGAGCGACATCTGGTGGAGCACTTTCCCCGACCGGCGGGCCTTCTTTTCGAGGTACTGAAAGCGGCGGATGAATTTCCGGTTGGTCCTTTCCAGCGCATTTTCAGGATTGATATCGATAAACCTGGCATAATTCACCAGGGCGAACAACAGGTCGCCGAATTCCAGCTCCAGTTTCTGCTGGTCATGATCTTCTTCCGCTTTTTCCACTTCGACCTTAAACTCATTTATTTCCTCGACAACTTTCTCCCACACCTGGTCGATGTGATCCCAGTCGAAACCCACACCGCTTGCTTTTTCCTGCATCCGGTAGGCTTTCACCAGGGCCGGCAGGGATTGGGGCACACCGCCCAGGACCGACTCGCGGCCTTCGCCCATCTTGATCTTTTCCCAGTTGTCGCGGACCTCTCCGGCATTCTCCACTTTCACATCACCATAAATATGCGGATGCCGCCTGATCAGCTTTTCATTGATCGATTCGAGGACGTCGGTGATCGTGAATGCCTCTTTTTCACTGCCTATCTTTGCGTAAAATACAATATGCAGCATCAGGTCGCCCAGCTCTTTCATAATACCATCCAAATCCTTGTTCATGATGGCATCCGACAGCTCATAGGTTTCTTCCAGTGTCAGGTGGCGAAGGGTTTCAAAGGTCTGTTCACGGTCCCAGGGACATTTGGCCCTGAGTTCATCCATGACGTCAAGCAAATGGGCAAAAGCTTTCAATCGGGGGTCCATACCAATGTTTTCTGCAAAAGTAACGTGAAATGCCTATGCAAAAGGCCTGCTCAAGGAGTGTATTTTACTATTTTTGTTCACAATCATGAAACCATTGATGTGTCGCCGGTTACCGGCTTTGCTGGTCTTGTTATTGCTTTGGCCTGGAATGCCGGCGGCGCAAAGCCCGTTCTCTCATCAGCTCCGAAGCCCGAACCTGATCCTGGAGGGGAGGGTTTATTACGGCTGGACGCTGGATCACCATATTGAGATGACCACTTTCAAGCGGCATTATCCTGCCTGGGAGCTGAGCATCCTGAAAGCGACCTATGGGCGCACCCGCTGGGAATACATGTATAACTACCCGCTTATCGGTTTATCATACTGGTATTCTGACCTGGGACGCACCAGGCCGCTGGGCAGCGCACATGCCTTATTCCCTTACATCAACTTTCCGCTGCTCAGGAGCAGGGATTTCAATATTTACTTCCGCCTTGGGGTCGGACTGGGTTATCTTACCCGGAGATACGACCGGTATGATAACTATGAAAACCTGGCGATCGGTTCCCATATCAACGGGGCGGTGAACCTCCTTTTTGAAGCCCGCTGGCGGTTGGGTGACCGGTTCATGGCGTCTGCCGGGTTGTCGCTTATGCATTTTTCCAATGGCGCCGTCAAACAGCCCAACTACGGACTGAACATGCCCGGTATCAACCTTGCACTGGCCTACCGGCTCAGCCGCGAAAACCCCTATCTGCGGCAAAAACTGATGCCGGAACTGGTCCCTTTTGAATTTGATGGCAAGAAATATTTACAAATCGATTTGAACGCCGGCCTGGGAATGAAAGATATGCAATCCACGCTGGGTGTCGGAAACCGGTATCTCATTGCAGTAGTTTATGGTAATATGACATGGCCGGTTGGCTATAAAAACAGGCTTGGATTTGGCGTGGACCTGTCATACGACGGCTCCGATATTAAAGTGCTGGAGATCAAAGGAATAGAGCCGGAATACCAGATTTACCTGGTCAAAACCGGCCTGACAGCTGCCTATGAATTATCGTTTTCCCGAATGGCTATCATGCTGAATCTGGGCAGTTATGTGACGGGAATGGATAAGAGCGATGGGTATGTTTATGAGAAACTTTCCCTGCGCGTCGGGATCACAGAACAGCTATATGCAAGCCTTACACTTAAAGCACATTATGCTAAGGCTGATTACATCACTCTTGGAATGGGTTACCGATTGAATATCAAATACTATTGATGGATGAAAAATTTAAAAAAAACGATAATGCTACTGTTGGTCGTCGCTTTGTGTTCCGGGTGCACAAAGGATGATGGCAGTTGCATTAACAGTACCGGGAAAATTATCAGGGAAAACAGGGTTGCCCTTCCTTTTCATTTCGTTGAAGTCCACGATAACAT
This sequence comes from Bacteroidales bacterium, assembly GCA_019429045.1. Classification (GTDB taxonomy): domain Bacteria; phylum Bacteroidota; class Bacteroidia; order Bacteroidales; family JAGOPY01; genus JAGOPY01. Next base: position 7,082 of record JAHYJL010000020.1, on the reverse strand, counting down.
CAATCTCTTCCTTACGCAGGACACGGCGTTGACCTCGATCTCCGTAGAGGCAGGAGAAAACCTGATCAGCGGTATAACCACCGAAATCGACAGCGGCCGGCTGGTGCTCCGGAACCGGAACAGTTGTAACTGGCTCCGCAGCTTCAGCGTACCGGTGAATGTTTACCTGACCTTCACGAAGCTTGATACAGTGTTGTTCAGGGCTGCCGGAAATGTGACCTGTACCAATACATGGACGAACGATTCGATATTTTTCAAGGTAATTGAAGGCGCTGGCCTGATTTCACTGGATCTGAATATGTTCAAATCCTTTATCCATATTCAATACGGAACGGTAAGGCTGGATGTTGCCGGGTTTTCTCAGGTCACTTTCATTTCAAGCCAGGGTTACGGACCTCTCCACGCGGAGGACCTGGTATCTAAATTCACTTATGTATACACTTTCAGCCCGAATGATGTTTTTGTCTATGCTTCAGAGCAGCTTGGGGTGGAGATAGCCAATATCGGGAATGTCTATTTCCGGGGCAATCCCGGGGACATTAAAGCGGAGATTTACGGGAGCGGGAAACTGATACCATTTTAAGCCGTTTTGTATTTTCTCCATTTCTCTATCACTGTCAGTATATCGTTTGGCGGTTCAGAGGCGAATTCCATCCATTTTCCGGTGGAAGGGTTGGAAAAAGCAATAAACCGGGCATGAAGCGCCTGCCTTGGCAGCATTTCAAAGCAGTTGTTCACAAACTGCCTGTATTTGGAAAAGGTCGTTCCCTTAAGGATAACGTTCCCGCCGTATGTTTCGTCACCGAACAACGGGTGACGGATATGTTTGAAATGCACCCTGATCTGGTGTGTCCGGCCTGTTTCCAGCCGGCAATCCAGCAGGGTAACATAACCGAACCGCTCGATGACCGTGTAATGTGTAACAGCATGCCTCCCCTGGCTGTCATCGGGGAAGACGGTAAAAACCTTGCGGTCTTTCGGGCTGCGGCCAATATTTCCGGTGATGGTTCCGTTATCTTCTTCAAAATCCCCCCAGGCAAGCGCAAGGTAGTGCCGTTCAATGGTATGGTGGTAGAATTGTGCAGCCAGTTTCGCCTGCGCCAGATCATTTTTTGCTACAAGAAGGACCCCGGAGGTATCTTTGTCGAGCCGGTGAACCAGGAAAGGCGTCCGGTCAGACGCCTTGTCCGGTGAAACTTCCTGCAAATGATACGCCAGCGCATTGACCAGCGTTCCGGTGTAATTGCCGTAAGCCGGGTGCACGACCATGCCGGCCGGTTTGTCCACAACCAGCAGATCGGCATCTTCATAAAGGATTGGGACGGGAATATTCTCGGCAATGATCTCTGTCTCCCGTGAGGGATGTGACAGGACAATGGAAATCACATCCATGGGTTTAACGCGGTAGTTAGGTTTTACCGGTCTGTCATTGACCAGTATGTTACCGGCCCTGGCCGCTTGCTGGATCTTATTCCGTGTTGCATTCTCAATGCGGGTCATCAGGAACTTGTCGATGCGCAGCAAACCCTGCCCCTTGTCGGCTGTGATCCGGTGATGTTCGTAAAGGTCCTGGTTTTCTTCCAGCACCTCCTGGCTTTCCGGCATACCCGGGAGGTCAGCAGGCATGGCAATCAGCGCTTGATAAGTTTCGAAACAGAGACAGCATACCCTTTTTCATCCTTAATACGCAGTATATAAACCCCGGGGCTTATCGGGCCTGTGTCGATGCTGATGCGGAATGGGGCAAACAAAATCTCTTCTCCCAGTATGTTCAGAAGGGATACAGAAAACCTTTCAGTTTTTCGTTCATCACCATATTCTCCTGTGCACCGGAAGTTAATCCTGCTTCCATGCAGTGGATTAGGGTATGGTATTATGGCGGATGCCTCGTGGATCGGCTCACCGGTGCTGCTGGTCTGTAATTTTTTGCCCAGCACAGGCCGCATCATCAGCGCCCCGTCGAATGTCGATTGAAACCATTCCCCGCTGGTATTATAATAGGTATTTTGCCGGGCGTTGTTGTAACGGTCGTATCCCAGGTTCAGGTTGTTGCCCGTCAGTTGCTCCCAACCTATATAGAAGATGCCGCTAAGTGGCAAAGGCTCATCGAGCACATACGTATGGAACCCGAGCAATGTCTCTGAAAATTCGACTTTCATATTGTTTTGCTGGTAAAGCACATTGCCCGGTTTGCCGTTGTTATCCTGCCATACCATCAAATTGAAATAATCTTCATTTGCATCATTTTGGGTCCGGTTGAAGAACATTTGAACGGCCCGGAGGGTATCCATCACATTGAGACTGAAACGATAGGCCAGTTTAGCGCCTGCAGGCGTAAGGCCATAACCCTCCTCAGGCGTCCCATCGTCGTAGGCATAATAATTATGGAATCTCTGGCGCATGCGCAGGGTATCTGCTACCGTATCCTGTGCCGTCAGGTCGCCGATAATGAAATGCCGGATTTCAAATTCCGCACTGTCGGCTGTGCCCAATGGAAAAAGAAAGTTGACCGGCGGACAGGCATGCGCGGCGCAGGCATTGCAGTTCTGGTATCCATTGATATAGAAAGGGAACAGGTTGCAGTTGCCACCGGGATATAAATACTGGAAAGGTCCGTCCACCTGGTAAACGGCATAGTAGTATGTAGAATTGAAAATCGTCGAATCGAGGTTGGTAATGAACATTTCCAGCTGACTCTTCATCTCATTGGTCGGGTCGTTGACATATTGCTTGTAAGGCATCGCTTCGTACCTTTTAAGTATCGAAGGCGCCCGTTCAGCAAAGGTGACATGCCGGTAAACCGTATCTCTTTTTGAGCGTCCGGTGTTCAGGTAAACGTAATCGATGTTCCACTGATCACAGTTGCTTCTCCAGCTCAGGTTGAAATCGCTGGCCAGACTGGCATAATTGATGAAGCGGAACCGGAATTCGTCCGTGAAATATTTCACGCTGTCGGTGATGGGGATCATCACCTGCCGGGAGTAGGTGCCATATGTGTCGTAAAAAGCCTGGAGCGACATCCCTCTGGAACTCCAGATCCGCCTCCACTGGTATTCGGGGATGAAGACGGAATCACAGGGCATTTGGATAAGGTCTTCATAAAAATAGTAATCCGAAGCAATGATAAAGAGGCCTTGTGCACAGAGGTCCTGAGGGGCATAAACCGTATCGCCCGGAAAGACCGTATCGCCCGGCTGGATATATTGGCTCAGCGGCACCCAGATAGAATCGTAATAGTTCGCGAAAAGGAGATTGCCGGTATAATTACCAAATTGAAGGATCAGTGAGTCATGTCCTTCAGGCGGATTGCCCCTTCCCTGGGGTTGATAATAGAAGCTCAGGTAAATCGAATCTGCAACGGTGATGCAACGCGGAGCGGGATTGAAAATTGAATCGAGACGGATAGGTTGCGATGTGAGCGAATCGGCCAGAAACGGGAATTGGCTCGCATTGGCATGCAACTTTCCGCGGCTGTCGATGGCATCAAGGGTAGCTACCCCAATATTTACCGATCTGTAACCAAAATTTGTGTTCACATAAACCTCGTTATCCGCCCATAACCTGCTGTTGGGATAGATCCAGGCCTGGTTGAAATCATCAAAAAAAGGAAGGACAACAGGTGATGAAGTTGACTTGAGAAAGTTGTCTTTTTGAATTCCTCCTCCTACCACTGAAGTAAGTCTCATGTATTCCGCCCTGATCACAGGATTTTCATATAGCCCGGTGATGATTTCCTGTGCCGGAGAGATTAATTTAAAACCAGCTAATAAGGTTATTATGAGAATAGATCTTTTCATTATTCTGAATCAAAATCTTCTAAATCGTCAGGTAATATATAAGTGTCCCGAATGATTGTCGTGTCGGTTGCGTTGATAATATTCAGCAAAGAATCAAAATCAAAAGTAAGATCAGACCGGTAATGGAGGATAACAGATTTGCCGCGGGGTAATTCAGTTTCCCACCCGGGAAATTGCCGGAATACTCTGGAGTGCAATAGATTTTTCTGGTCATGGTAAACTTCCTGGCTGATATTTAAAAAAGCCATATGCAGCATATCCCTGGCCTGTTCACGGGTTAATCCGATAACCGATGGAACGCGTGTTGTGATATTGCTGCTTCCCAATCCGACCAGCAGATCAATTTCACTTCCCTTTAGCATATCAGTACCGTCAAAAAGCGTGTCATCGTTATAAAATTGCCCGAGTACAGAATTCTGTGCAAAATGAGGCGTGTAGATGAGTTTCCTGACCTTAAGGCCACTGCTTTTTAAAGTGGTAATCGCCTGCCTCACAGTCAGGTCTTTCAGTTCCGGCATGAAAGTCCTTTCGAGGTTATATGAAACGATGGTCACATAAATGGTCCTTCCGGCTTTGGCTTTGGACCCGGCTGAAGGGTTTTGCTTGATGACAGATCCTGGTAAAAGTTCATTATCAAAAACAGAGTCGGTGACAACGTAATTGAAGATCCGGTAAAATTCGGCATCTTCCAATTGATTTAACTCAAAACCGGTGAGTTCGGGAATAACATAAGCTTCGCCATGGTGGGTATATGATTTCATCAGGCCTATCATAACCATTATGATAACGACAGTCAGGATTACAGAAAGCAGCAGGTGTAAATAAAAATTCTTTTTGGCAAGAAAACCAAGGAAGCTCATTTTTCGTAATTTTATCCCGTACCGGTAATTTCTGGATCAGTTTTTATATAACGTAAAACTATCCTGTTATTGCGTATGACCGGGCAAAGATATGAATTTTCTAACGCTATGAAACGTAAGATTGCAGTTGTAGCCGGAGGTGATTCGGGGGAATATGAGATATCGCTGAAGAGCGCGAATGTAGTCCTGTCTCATCTGGATCCGAATAAATTTGAACCTTACTTGATTGTTATCAGGGGAAAAGACTGGTATTACCAGGATGCTGCCGGTTTACGGCATCAAGTCAGCATTGGTGATTTTACACTTCATTTACCCGGCAGGGAGATCGGTTTTGACGGAGTTTTCATCGCTATTCACGGCACGCCTGGAGAGGATGGTAAGTTGCAGGGCTATTATGATCTTCTTGGACTCCCATATTCATCCTGCGACCAGGCGACATCGGCACTGACCTTTAACAAATACCTCTGTAATCATTATGTCAGCGGCTTTGGCGTGAGGATATCCAAATCCGTGGTTATCAATCAATCGGATGAGATTCATATCAATGCATTGCCGGAGGATATCGGGTTTCCGCTCTTTGTCAAGCCCAACAGGGGCGGCTCCAGTGTCGGCACATCGAAGGTGAAAAGTCGTGATGAATTGATCCCGGCTTTGAAAACGGCCTTCAGGGAAGACAGCCAGGTTATGCTCGAGGAGTACATCCCCGGGCGTGAAATTGCCTGCGGGGTGGCCTGGCATCAGGGTAAACTGGTTACATTGCCGCTGACCGAGATTATCAGTAAGAATGAATTCTTTGATTATGAGGCCAAGTATGAGGGCAAATCGGAGGAAATTACCCCTGCCGTTTTACCGGATGTCGTTGCTGCCGAATGCCGGGATATATCCATCAGACTTTATCATCGGTTAAATTGCCGGGGCATAGTCAGGTTTGATTATATCCTGAATGGCCTTGAATTGTTCTTCCTGGAAGTGAATACGATACCCGGGTTTTCTGAATTGAGTATCGTTCCGCAGCAGGCTTTATCAGCCGGGATCTCTTTGCAGGAGCTTTTCACGGAAGCGATGGAGCGTGCTTTAGAAATGCGATAAGTTTCTGCATGGCACGCCCCCGGTGACTGATGCCGTTTTTCTTATCCGGCCCCATCGAGGCAAAACTTTGTGTGTGTCCTTTGGGTAAAAATATTGGGTCATAGCCGAAACCTCCTTCCCCTTGTTTTTCCCTTAAGATGATCCCTTCCACCGATCCTTCAAAAAGGCTTTCTTGTCCGTTCCTGATAAGAGAGATAACAGTCCGGAACCTGGCCCCGCGATCCGAAACGTCTTCCAGCTCTTTTAAAACTTTCCGGATATTGTTTTCGGAGATACAATCCTCTCCGGCATACCGGGCCGACTTCACCCCCGGCCTGCCTTCCAGCGCGTAAATCTCCAGGCCCGTATCATCAGCAAAGCAGTCATAACCATATTTATCATATATGAATCTTGCTTTGAAGGATGCATTCTCTTCCAGCGTTTCGGCATCTTCCGGGATATCTTCCCGGCAGCCGATATCTTCCAGGCTTCTCACCGTGAACATGTTCCCGATGATTTCCCTGATTTCCTTTAGTTTATGTTGATTGTTTGTAGCGAATACGATTTCTATCATCTTAAATGCCTGTGATTTATGGTATTTCAGGATGTCATTGCAATTCCCAGTCGATCCCGTTCAATCCGAGTTCGTTCAATATCTTGTTGGTTTCTGAAAAATGCCGGCAGCCGAAAAAGCCCCGGTTGGCGGAAAGCGGGGAGGGATGTGCAGCCTTCAGGATAAAATGACTGTTGGCATCTATCAGGTTCTCCTTTGCCCTTGCATAGTTTCCCCATAACAGAAAGACCAGGTTTTTTCTTTTTTCTGAGAGGTTGCGGATAACGGCATCCGTAAATTTTTCCCAGCCTTTGTTCTGGTGAGAGGTCGGTTCGTTTGCCCTGACCGTCAGGATAGCATTGATCAACAGAACCCCTTGACTTGCCCATCGGCTCAGATCGCCGCTTTGTGGCACAGCTGACCCGAGGTCCTGTTCCAGTTCCTTAAAGATATTGACAAGAGACGGAGGATGTGGGATGCCGGCTGGCACTGAAAAGCAGAGCCCATGCGCTTGACCGGGACCATGATAGGGATCCTGGCCCAGGATGACGACCTTCACCCTGTTGAACGGCGTCAGGTTAAATGTGGAAAAAATTTGCGAACCTGGGGGATAAATCGTGTATTTCCTGACCTCTTCCCGGATAAACCGGCTTAAATCAAGGAAATATTGTGATTCAAATTCATCATGCAAAATTTCCTTCCAACTCTCTTCTATCCGGGGATTAATGGCGTCTGTGTTCATGGTTTGTCAATGCGCAATGCTATCCTGAATTTAGTGGTTATAATATAGCTTTCAAACAATAT
>JAHYJL010000019.1 GCA_019429045.1 Bacteroidales bacterium | reverse complement strand
CAGCCTGGCGGAGAAAATCAAAAAGGACAACCCGGCCATCCCGATCGTCGTGTTAACACCTTTTTCCCGCGAGGTCACCCTGAAGCTCAGTGACACCAGTAAAACGGTCATCGATTATATTTTCAGCTGGCTGGGGAACGCTGACCTGCTGCTGGCCATCATTAAATTGATCGAGGACAAGATGAATGTCGACCACGACATCCGGGAGGTCGGCGTGCAGGCTATCCTGCTGGTAGAGGACTCCATCCGCTTTTATTCCAGCTATCTGCCGAATATCTACAAGATCATCTTCAAGCAGTCGAAGGACTTTATGACCGAGGGGCTCAACGAGCACCAGATGATGCTCCGCATGCGTGGCCGGCCGAAGATCATGCTGGCGACCACTTACGAGGAAGCCCTGACACTTTACGAGAAATATAAACGGAACCTGCTGGGTATCATCACCGACATGAGTTATACACGGGATGGAAAAAAGGATAAATATGCCGGGGTGAAGCTGTGCGAAAAGGTGAAGCGGGATGATCCTTTTATGCCGATATTGATGCAGTCATCTGATGTTGAGGGGGATGAACTGGCGAAAAAGCTGAAAGTCGGGTTTATCAACAAGAATTCGAAAACGATTTCATTTGAACTAAAGAGTTTTATTCGCGAATATTTCGCTTTCGGTGACTTTATCTTTATCGATCCCGAAACGGGTGATGAAATCGTCAGGGCTACCGACCTGAAGAGCCTGCAGGAACTGTTGTTCCAGGTACCCGATGACGCACTGCGGTACCACCTGAGCCTCAATATGCTTTCAAAATGGCTGCGCGCCAGGGCACTTTTCACGCTGGCCGAAATGCTGATGGATATCACCCTGGATGATTTCCAGGACCTGGACGAGGTGCGTCGATATCTCTTCGATGCTATTGCCAGCTTTCGAATCAGCAAATCCCGGGGGGTGATCGCACAGTTCCATAGAGAACGCTTTGACGAATACCTCACTTTCACCCGGATCGGGGAGGGGTCGATCGGCGGCAAGGCCAGGGGCCTGGCTTTCCTCGATATGCTCATTAAACGCAACCGTATCCTGGAGAAATGGCAGGGGGTGTATATCACCATCCCGCGTACTGTGGTGCTCTGTACCGATGTCTTTGATGAATTCATGGAAGACAATGGTTTGTATGAAGTAGCTCTTTCCGACCGCAGCGATGAGGATATCCTCAAAGCATTCATCGAGGCCCGCCTGCCTTTTCGCATTCATGAAGATCTGTACACCCTGATTGCTTATGTCAGGAACCCGATCGCCGTGAGGTCGTCCAGCTTACTGGAAGATTCACATTACCAGCCATTTGCCGGAGTATATTCGACTTACATGGTGCCTTACGTCATAGACAACGAACGCCTGATGATGGAAATGCTCAGCAATGCCATCAAAAGTGTGTACGCCTCTACCTATTACAAGGCATCAAAGGCTTACATGGCGGCAACTTCCAATGTCATTGACGAAGAAAAGATGGGTATTGTCATGCAAACAGTGGCAGGTACAAAATACGGCAACCGCTTTTATCCTTCGATCTCCGGCGTCGCCCGTTCCATCAACTTCTATCCGCTTGAACCTGAAAAACCTGAAGACGGGGTGGCCAACGTGGCCCTGGGCCTGGGGAAATATATTGTCGACGGCGGGTTATCGCTTCACTTTTCGCCAAAATACCCGAAACGGATACTTCAGACCTATTCTCCGGAAGCAGCCCTGCGGGAAACGCAGAAATACTTCTATGCCCTGGATATGCATCCGGAGGTTTTCCGTCCCAATATCGACGATGGCATCAATATCCTGAAACTCCCGATCAAAGAAGCGGAAGCTGACGGATCACTGAAATGGGTCGGGTCAACCTATGATTTGCAAAATGGCGTGTTGCGCGACGGGGTGAATTATGAGGGGAAGAAACTGGTCACTTTCAGTAATATCCTGAAACATAACCTCTTTCCGCTGGCGGAAATTTTGCAAATAATCCTGGAGATCGGCCAGAAGGAGATGGGAAAACCGATCGAGATCGAATTTGCCGTCGATTTGAACCGGCCCGCGAACGATCCCAAGGTCTTTTACTGCCTGCAGATACGGCCGATCGTCGATAATAAGGAAACCATCTCCACCAACCTGGAAAAAGTGAAGCCCGAAGATACCATCATCTATTCGAAGTCAGCATTAGGGAATGGGGTCATCAGCGATTTGTACGACCTGGTCTACGTGAAGCCCGAATCATTCAACCCGGCTAAAAACCAGGAGGTTGCTGAGCGGATTGGGAAGATCAATGAACAGTTTCGGCAGGAACAGAAAAATTATATCCTGATCGGACCCGGCCGCTGGGGGTCGCAGGATCCCTGGCTTGGGATCCCGGTCAAATGGCCGCAAATCTCCGCCGCCAGGGTGATCGTCGAATCAGGTCTTGATAATTACCGCATCGATCCCAGCCAGGGAACCCATTTCTTTCAGAACCTCACCTCTTTCCGCGTAGGGTATTTTACCATCAACCCTTACCTGAACGACGGCCATTACGACTTAGAATACCTGCGCAGCATGCCCGCCTTATACGAAGACGAACAAATCAGGCACCTTCGCTTCGAAAAACCGCTTACAGTTGAGATAGACGGGAAGAAGAATTTGGGAGTCATCTACAAAGAGGGCGTAGGGCGTAGGGCTTAGTACTTTTTCTTGTAAATTTGAAAAAAGAATAATCATGAAATTCCAGGTTCTCAACATTTACGGATCACTCCTTCTGCTACTTTTAATAGCTGCTTGTGAGCGTATAGCAGAAAAACGGCAAATTATTACGGAAAAGATCCAGTATGATGTACCGGTTGTTTCTGACGATCCGAGGCTCGACTGGTGGATCAACAATATTGAAGGCTCGAAGCGGGAGCCCTTCCTGAAGCGGATCATGGAGGCGGCGGAGAAGGGAGATGTCATGGCTTACGATTATTTCGGAGAGCCCCTTACACCGGAAGAGGTGGCCGCGCAGGGTTCCGATACGATTTATCTGACACTGACAAGGAATTACGAGCCTTTTGAGGAATACGATACAATGCTTGTCAGGTCAATAACTTACCGTGATATCTCCAAGATCCGGTTCCTGGAGGAGTGGACATGGGATCCGATCACTATGCAGATCGAAAAGAAGGTGGTGGGGCTGGGGCCTGTGCTTTTAGGTGAAATGGATGGAGTGTTATATAATCAACTCCTGTTCTGGGTATATTTTGACGACCGCTACCCGCAGAAGTGAGCGATTCCTGACTATCTTTGCGCTTCATTTTTCAATAATGGATTTTCAAACCCTGATATTACCCAACGGCATCCGCCTGTTGCATATTCACAATACCGGCCATGTGGCGCATCTTGCCGTTTATATCAACGCCGGCACGCGTGATGAAGAGGAACACGAAAGCGGCCTGGCCCATTTCATCGAGCATTCGATCTTCAAAGGCACCACCACCCGCAAGGCATACCACGTGCTGACCCGCCTGGAAACCGTCGGCGGCGACCTGAATGCTTTTACTACCAAAGAGGAAACCTGTGTCTACGCTTCTTTCCTCGATGAGCATTTCCTGCGCGCCCTGGAGCTGATCTCCGATATCCTTATCCATTCCACTTTTCCCGATAAGGAACTGAAAAAAGAAAAAGATGTTATCCTGGAAGAGATCAATTCATACAAAGACACCCCTTCGGAGGAGATTTACGATGTGCTGGAAGAGAATGTTTACAAAGGCCACGCCCTGGCCCGGAATATCCTGGGCAATCCCGATGATCTGAAGAAACTGACACGCCGGAATATCCAGGAATTCATTGAAAGGAACTACACCGGTGAAAACATGGTGGTTTGCACCTCGGGGAATTTCGATTTTAACAAGATCAGCCGCCTGGTGGAGAAGTTCTTTGACCAAGTGCCTGTGAGCCGGCCCGGCAGGAAGCGGAAGAAATTCAGCCGGTACGAACCGTTTAGCCTGCACCTCCCGCGCACCACATTCCAGACCCACTGCATGCTTGGCAACATCGCCTATGACCGCAGAAACCCAAAGCGTTACCCACTGTTCCTGCTGAATAATATCCTTGGGGGGCCGGCTATGAACTCGCGTCTCAACCTGGCGGTGAGGGAACGGCATGGTTATGCCTATTCGGTCGAATCGGTATTTCTGCCTTACACCGATACGGGCATTTTCAGCGTTTACCTGGGCACCGACAATGGCAACCTGGACAGGTCGCTGGCCCTGATCGGCAAAGAGATGGAAAAACTACGAAGCGCGAGGCTGGGCGGCCTGCAGTTCAGCCAGGCCAAGAAGCAGCTCATCGGCCAGATCGAGATCGCCAATGAGTCCAGGCTGAATTACCTCCTGGCAGCGGGTAAATCCTATCTTCATGATAATAGACTGGAGCCGCCGGAAGAGATCCTTCGCAACATAGATATTATTACCGGTGAACAGATTTTGGATGTTGCAAATGAAATATTCAACCCTGATCATCTGAGCCGGCTCATCTTTCAAAATCAATCCAATGGAGATCCACTGATCAGATAGATGTATTTTTCACCACAATAGGCACATAGGACACATAGAATGCACAATAGACCTATGTGTTTTCTATTGTGTCCTATTGTGCCTATGTGGTTAAAGGCTTAAGCATCAATTTTAAACTTAAATTTCACATTGCCTAGCTCTTCATTCGCCTTGATGATCTTATCCTTCAGCTCATCTTTGAACTGGATCATCTTTGACATCAGTTGCGGATCGCCCGTAGCGAGGATCTGCGCAGCCAGGATACCGGCATTGCGGGCGCCGTTGATGGCCACGGTGGCCACCGGTATCCCCGGGGGCATCTGGACGATCGCCAGCAGCGAATCGAGTCCGTCGAGCGAAGCCTTGATCGGCACGCCGATGACCGGCAGGGGCGTCATGGCCGCTATCACGCCCGGCAGATGGGCTGCCATGCCGGCGCCGGCAATGATCACCTTGATGCCACGGCTGGCGGCCGTTTTGGCAAACACTTCCACCTTGTCCGGGGTGCGGTGTGCCGATAAGGCATTCATTTCAAAATGTATCTGTAATTCGTTCAACACCTTTGCCGCCTCTTCCATCACCGGAAGATCGGAGGTGGAACCCATGATGATGCTTACTAATGGAGTCATAAATAAAATGAGTTATGAGTTATGAGTTATGAGTTTTGAGTTATTAACCTTTCCTTTGCTTAACTTTGCGATACAACCATACCCGAAACGACCAGGCCCATGCAAACAATCAAAGTCAAAGATAAGGAATTTAAGCTTTCCCTCACTGCCGAAGAGATTAATACTGCTGTTGATATCATGGCAAATAAAATTAACCGGGATCTGCCGGGCAAAAACCCACTCTTCCTGGTCGTTTTGAACGGCGCTTTCATTTTCGCCGCCGACCTGTACCGCAGGATCACCATCCCCAGCGAGATCAGCTTTGTCAAACTGGCTTCATACAGCGGAACGCAGACGACTTCCGATGTGAAAGAGCTCATCGGCGTGAATGAAACGCTGAAGGGCCGGACAGTGGTGATCGTTGAGGATATTATCGATACCGGCATAACCATGCAGTATCTTATTTCAAAACTGGAATACCTGGGAGTGGAGAAGGTTTATCTGGCTGCTTTGCTGTTCAAGCCCACCGCCTTCCGGGAAAGCTTCCGCATCGATTACCTCGGCCTGGAAATACCCAATGAGTTTATCGTGGGCTACGGGCTGGATTATGATGGCTTTGGCCGGAATTATCCTGATATTTATAAGATAGTTTGATTGTTCTGGTCTGACTGCCAGGTTATTGTCATACCGGCATCCTCAGTGTTTGCTTGTCAGGTTTTTTTTTAATAAAATATGATGCCTTCCGGGGCCATAATAATCCTTCACCACATCTTTCTCCTCTATTGCCAGCGTTTCCCCTTCCTCCTTGCTCGCATTCCTGTAACCCAATTGTTCGAACAGTTTCAATGATGCCGGGTTATCGGGCTCCACCGTAACCTCGATCTCCTTTCCGTCCCGTAAGCCGATTTCTTCTTCCATAGTTTTTACAAGCATGGGGCCGACGCCAAGATGCCGGCAGGAGGAAATGACTCCAATCTGCCATAAGAAATACCTTCCCGGGGAATTTTGTGATTCCAGACAGAAGGTAAAACCGATCATCTGACCATTTAATTCTGCAACAAGGGCTGTTTGCTTGAAGTATCGTAAAATGATCTTGTAAAAATGGATGGGGTGGGCAATCAGCGGTTGACATTCAGCGATCACATCCCTGACCAGGATAAACTCCGGTTCCTCCGGATGCCGGATAACGACGTCCATTTTCATCTTCTGGGCCCTAACCATCTTTTCCGAACCAATGTCTTCCCGGTGCCTGAAAGAGCCTTTTAAGGTTGCAATGGCTTCTTCCACTTTTTTGCAAGCGCCTGGGATCGTTGCATCTTTTGCGATGAATGCAATACCTCTTTCTTCACCGACGTTCAGCCTGCCCTGCCGGTCTGTCGCAGCGCTATAATAAAAATCTACCCCCAGTTCATCCAGTTTTGACTTGTCCAATGAAACGTCCAGGAACTCATGCAGTTTCTGAGGATACTTTTCCGGGGTGATGTACTTGCAAACCGTTGCCAGGTTCATAAATACCGGTTTCACTTCTTCCTTGTTCAGAACCTTTATGATCACATCCAGCAGATTGTCCTGCAAAATGCTCAAAGTGTTCATCCATTCCGGATCACCGGGCCTGAAATTAAATTCGATCAGTTTAATGCCTTGTTGTGTCTTCATAAACTGGCCATACAGGAACCCGCAGCAATTTTGGCCTGTTATTTCGATGAATTTTCGGATGGATCCTTCAAGGATTGTCAATGCATCCTGATAATCCTTTTCGGTGAGGAACGGCAATAAGTGATCATGAGCCGAATACGAACCCATGCTTCCAGTATTGGGCCCCTGGTCGCCAGCCAAAAGTTTTTTAAAATCCTGCACAGGGGGCGTTGGAACGATAAATGTATCATTGACCAGGCACTGAAGGCTGAATTCCTCTCCCGTGAGTTTTTCTTCAATCAATACCTGCGCATCCTTTTCAAGCACTCCTATGATACAGGATGTAATATCTCTTTTATTCCACAGTTGGTCACCAAAGACTTTAACCCCCAGTCCGCCTGTTAACCCAACCGGTTTAACCGCGACTTTCCATCCAAGGGATTCGGCGTAATCCAGCGCTGGTTTCTCTTTCTCAAAAATCATAAAGCGCGGAACATAGTTTTCATTACATTCAGAAACCAGCCTTCGGGCAAAACCCTTGTCAGATTCCAGCCTGGTGGCCGACTTCAGGGGGCCAAAAACAGGAACATCTCTTTCAAGAAGGAGATCCGCCAGACCCGCTTCAAGGGGATAGGCTGCCGTTGGTATAACAATATCGGCTTTGATCTCCCGGGCATAGTCGCCGATGGCCTGGATATCTTCGAAGTCTCCTATCTTAAATCCATCAGCCCATTCTATGATCCCGGGATTCTCCTGGTCCATAAAAGCATAAACCCTCACATCCTTCCTGTTCTTAATGTTTTTGATGGTGATCTGGCCCTTGCTCCAGCTGTCTACTATGAGCACGCTTTTTATATCATCCGGATTTATTTTATTTGCCGTTGCCATTTTTCAACATTTCTTTAAGATGTTCTTTATCTTCTTTTGAAAATAACATGATCGGCTTAACATCCGCATCCTCTTTCATGCCCATTGATTTTTCGTCACAATATTCCGAATAAGGCACATAATCCCCTTCCGGCGTTTCTACAATGATGTTTCCCTTTTCATCTTCATTGATGTAGTGGAACTGGAAGGGAACTTTTCCATACCCCCTTGGTATATCCAGGATGTAATGGGGAATGGCATATCCGGGAACGGTCCCTCGCAATTCTTTCAAAATATCGATACCGGTTTTTATATCCGTTCTGAAATGAGAAATACCTTCGGCTTTGTCGAGATAATGTAAATAATAAGGCTTGATCCTGTTTTCTATCAGGGTTAACAACAATTCACGCTGAATTTCCACAGTGTCATTGACTCCTTTGAGCAGGACCTCCTGGTTCAGTACCATGATACCTCTGTCGATCAGACGGCTGACATGCTCCATCGCCGTATCCGACAATTCATTGGGGTGGTTGAAATGGGTCACGATCCAGAGCGGTTGAAATTTGGTCAGGCCTCTGACCAGATCATCTGTGATCCGATATGGATTCCATACCGGCATCCGGGTATGGATCCTGATGGTACGGATATGCGGGATCGCCTTCAATCGTTCCAGGAGGCTGAAAAGCTCATGGTCATGCAGCATCAGCGGATCACCGCCGCTCAGGATGACTTCGCGGATAGCGCTTGTTTTTTCAAGATAGTTGAAGGCGTCTTCCAACAAGGATTTTTTGTATTTGTAATCAGGGTTTCCTGCCAGGCGGCGCCGGAAGCAGTAGCGGCAGTATCCACCACAAAAAGGGGTGGGGAACAGCAGCACCCGGTCAGGATACCTGTGCGTTATCAATGGCGTGGGGTGATTCTCTAACTCATCGTTAATATCACCGATGGGATCATTTAATTCCCCCTTTCTGACGATCATCTCATTCTTATCAGGCAAACACATTTTGAGAAGCGGATCATCCGGGTCCTCTTTGTTGATCAGGCTGAGATAGTAAGGCGTGATCTTCATCCGGAACACCTTCCTGATTTCCATTAGATCAACCAGTTGTTCGTCAGTTAATCGTAGGTGGTCTTTCAGTTTTTTCGGATTACGGATCGCTTTTCTGTCTTCAACGATCCATCTTTCTTCATGTTCAGTTTTCATTTTTATGGATTTTATTAGGATATAAAATATGCTATCGTCATTTCAATGCTTGTTTATTACTTTCATGTTGCACAGGGAGTTCCCTGCGGAGGATCAGTAATGATATACCTCAGTAGATTATTCGAAGGAAAAGCTACGTGATTTTGAGAAGATAAGCTTCTATGTCAGCTTGATCCGGTAGACTTTGCTTTTGATAAGAGTTATTTTTTTTACCCATGATTGGGTTTTCTGATGGAAATGTGATGCAAAGATACAAAAATTTTTTTAATTGAGCCATCTCCGGGGTCTAGCGCTTAAGTCGCCAGTCAAACCATTCATGTAATGCAGCGTGCCGGCGGTCATAATTCCCCCGGAACAATGCCCGGACTCTGCGAAACTTAGCGTAACTTTGCGAAATAACTGAATGATCGAATGCCTTCCCCGAATTTCGTCGATTACGTCAAGGTCCACTGCCAATCCGGTAAAGGTGGCGCGGGTTCCGCTCACCTGCACCGCGCCAAGTACATTCCCAAGGGCGGTCCCGATGGCGGCGACGGCGGCCGGGGCGGGCATGTGATCCTGCAGGGCAACAACCAGCTCTGGACCCTGCTGCACATGAAGTTCACCCGCCACATCCGGGCGGAGGACGGCAAACCGGGCGGCGCCTCCCTGCGCACCGGCGCCAGCGGGGCCGACAAGATCGTCGAAGTGCCGCTGGGAACGGTGGCCAGGATGGCTGATACGGAAGAGGTGCTTTTTGAGATCACTGAACATGACGAAACTAAGATCCTGCTGCCGGGCGGCCGCGGCGGGCTTGGCAACGACCACTTCAAATCAGCGACAAAGCAGACCCCGCGCTTTGCCCAGCCCGGCGAGCCGGGACAGGAAGGCTGGATTATCCTCGAACTGAAACTGCTGGCCGACGTGGGCCTCGTGGGCTTCCCCAATGCCGGCAAATCGACCCTGCTGTCGGTCGTTTCCGCCGCCAAACCAGAGATTGCCGACTATCCTTTCACCACACTGAAGCCGAATCTCGGGATCGTTTCGTACCACGACGGAACTTCTTTTGTCATGGCCGATATCCCCGGCATCATCGAAGGGGCGCACGAGGGGAGGGGACTGGGCATACGGTTCCTCAGGCATATCGAACGCAATTCCCTGCTGCTGTTCCTGATTCCCACCGATAGCAAGGACATCCGAAAAGAATATGACATCCTGGTAAACGAATTGAAGCAATATAACCCCGACCTGCTTGACAAACCGCGCCTGCTGGCCATGTCCAAGGCAGACTTGCTGGATGAGGAGCTGAAAGAGGAGATGCGGCTGGAACTGCCAAAGGTGCCGTATACATTCATCTCCTCCGTCACCGGTGAAGGGATACAGCGGATGAAGGACATGATCTGGAAAGAGCTGAACCGGACTAATTTCTGAATCCATTTAAGATGTTGGAACAACTGAACAGGATCGACACGGACATTTTCCTCGCCATCAACGGGGCTCACAACACTTTTTTCGACTTCATCATGTTCTGGACCTCCGATAAATGGATCTGGATCCCGCTCTATGTTTTCCTGGCATACCTGCTTTACCGGCACTACGGAAAGCGTTTCTGGATACCGGTGTTGGTGGCCGGGGTGGTCATTACACTAAGCGACCAGTCGTCGGTGCACCTGTTCAAGTTCATCTTTCACCGCCCGCGGCCCTGCCATGAACCGGCGCTGCAGGAACTGGTGCATCTCGTCAATAACAAATGCGGCGGCCCCTATGGCTTCATCTCCTCCCACGCCGCCAATTCCTTCGCCCTGGCTGCATATTTGTCCCTGTTATTGGGCAAAAAGATCTGGTATTTCACTCCCCTGATCCTGTTGTGGGCTTCCTGGCTGGCCTACAGCCGGGTTTATCTCGGCGTGCATTACCCGGGGGATGTCATCGCCGGCGCCATCTGGGGCGCAGCGATCGGAGCCGTCGTGTTTGTGTTTCTTTCGATGGTTTCTAATTTGAAACCTATATCCGGAAAGAATTAAGTTTAAAAAAAATTATTATTAATCTGACAAATTATATTAAATTTGTCGAGTTAATCCGACAAATTATTTAATATATGAACGAAATTGTTTTTTACAGAACTTTGAATGACAAAATCGCGTCATGGCTATTCCAGGGGAAAGTCATTATACTGTATGGCCCCAGGCAGGTAGGAAAAACTACACTGGTAAAAAAAATGATACGGCAGTATCCTGATGCCCTGTATATGAATTGCGAGCGTCAGCCGGTCCGGGAATTGCTAAGTTCAAAGAATCTCGAAAGGATAAGGCAATATTTCGGTACAAACAGGATGGTTGTTTTTGATGAAGCGCAGAAAGTGGCAAATATTGGTGAAATACTGAAGTTGTTGATAGATACATACCCGGAAATTCAATACCTGGCTACCGGTTCCAGCAGTTTTGACCTTTCTAATGTATTGTCAGAGCCGCTTACGGGGCGTAACGTCAAGTTTGTAATGTATCCGGTTTCACTGATCGAGATGTCACTTCAATATGATGATCTTCAACTGGATGAGATGCTGGATAATCTGCTCATTTATGGTTCTTATCCTGATATTGCCGGCAGGCCGCAGACACAGAAGGAGAAATTACTGGATGAGCTGACTACAGATTATCTTTTCCGGGATGTTTTACAGTTTGAGAACCTTCGAAGGCCTGACGTACTGGTTAACCTTTTGAAGGCTATTGCCTTACAGATAGGAAATGAAGTGTCGCTGCGGGAACTGAGCAATTTGCTGAAAATAGCAGTTGATACCGTACAACGTTATCTCTCCCTGCTGGAGAAATCATTTGTGCTGTTTTCTCTCCCCTCTTTTAGCAGGAACCTAAGGAATGAAATATCCAAAGGCAGGAAATTCTACTTTTATGATCTGGGCATCCGCAATACCTTATTGCAGAATTATACACCATTATCTAATCGGGGCGATGTTGGTCAATTATGGGAGAATTATTGTCTGGTTGAAAGGATCAAATATAATCAAGCTTATGACAGGCGTGTGAATATGTACTTCTGGCGAACTTACCAGCAGCAGGAAATAGATTTGATTGAGGAACATTCCGGGGAATTGCATGCATTCGAATTCAAATGGAGACCCAGGCGATCAGTAAAGATTCCATCAGGTTTTAAGAATGCTTACCCGGATAGTACTTTTCAAACCCTTAGCAGGGAGAATTATCGGGAATTTCTAATTAATCCGAAATAATTCATACGGCCTGAGATTCAAGCATTGCATTCGCATCGTGATAAATCATTATATTTACCATCCGATCGGTCTTACATGATAAAAACCCTCATTATATCGGCGGACGAAGTTGCGATAACAATTATCAGCCGTATTTTGCATGATTGCTGCCCCGATGTTTCAATCATTGCTGTATCGGGAAACCAGAAAGAGGCCATTCACCGGATCAACCTGAACCAGGCCGACCTGGTGATCCTCGATACATACCTGAGCGACGGCAGTGGGTTTGATCTGCTCAGTCACTTTCAAAAACCTGATTTCAGGATCATCTTCATATCAGAGTATCCCGAATATGCCATCCGTGCCTTCGATTATAATGCCATTGGCTATGTCGTGAAACCTATCCGGGAGCAAAAATTCATCACCACTGTGAACCGGGCGATGGATGCAATAAAATATGAGGAGAAGCTGCAGCTCAGGCAACTGGAATCGGACATGAAAGGCCTGAGCCAGGCCGAAAAACTGATCCTCCGCACCAACGAGGAGATACACTCGGTGGATATGGCCAGGATCATCCGGGTGGAGGCCGACGGCAGCTATTCAAGCTTTTTTATCGATGACGGCCGAAAGATCATCGTTTCAAAACCCATGAAGGAATACGAGGAGAACCTGCTGGCCAACGGTTTTTTCAGGATACACAAGTCGCATATTATCAATATTAAAAAGCTGAAGTATTTTGAAAAAGCAGAGGGTGGATATATGGTAATGTCGGATGGGGAAAGGGTCCCTGTTTCATCCCGGAAAAGGGATTCCGTGATCGCCTTGCTTGAGAGCCTGGATTAATTGAATCATTACGTTCATAAATAAATCTCAGGCGTTCACGAATTTTTACCGGGCGTTCAGGTATTTTTCACCGGGAAGGCATGCGAATTCCGTATCTTTAACCTGATATGCCAAAAACCTCATGCTATGAAAGAAAACCCCGGGAAAATTAATGCCACCATTGTCAGCGGTGCTGTGCATGGTTACCCTGATGGTCTGCCTGACGCTGCTGACCTGATGGAAGACCTGCTTTCGTCAGTCTATGATGTGATCCACAAGGTGTCCGACTACCACGGCGGGGAGGTTTATCAGTACACAGGCAGGGAGTTCAGTATCCTGTTCAGGGATGATAAACGCAAGAAATCTTCCGCGAAGGCGCTGGATGCGGTCTCTGAACTACTGGAAAAGCTCCGGGAGTTGAATCATTCCGGCCAACCCCTGCCTATCAGCATGAAGGCGGGTTTGGATTACGGGGAGATCATCACGGGTTTTCTCGGAAAGGAGGGCGGCCGGCATCGTGCTTATTTGGGGGTGACAATGGATATAGCCCATCGGATCAGGATGATCGCCAATTGGGATCAATTGCTGGTTTCGCAGGTTGTGGCCGACCAATGTGCGGGCAGTTATGATTTTGAAGCGATGGAGCCGGTGCCGGTGAAGGAACTGGACGAGCCGCTGCGCATTCACAAGTGCAAGGGAAAACGGGAAAAAACGCCTGATGCATCACAAAACGAGGGCCGCCAGATATTCTCTCCGATGGTCGGCAGGCAAAAAGAGCTGCAGGCGCTGAAGAATGCCTTGCTTGAGCTCACCGGGGGTAAAGGGCAGATCGTCAATGTTTCAGGCGCGCCTGGTACCGGTAAGTCACGCCTGGTGGCCGAGCTGAAAAAGGAAAACATCCTCGAAAAATTATACTGGTTCGAGGGCCGGGGGCTGTCACACGGGCAGCACCTGAGCTATCATCCATTAAGCGGGATCATCAAATCATGGACAGGCATCCGGGAAGAGGATAGTGTGGCAATAGCTGAAAACAAACTGAGGCAAAAGATTGTAAGGGTATATCCTGATAATCCTGAAGAAATATTGCCTTTTATTGCCCGTTTTATGGGTATGGAGACTGGCGGTCCTGGTGCCGTGAGGATCAGGGAATTAGATCCAAATGCCCTGGACAAGCTGATGCTCAGGACGATCCGTGAGCTGCTGGTGAAGCTCTCCATGTTAAAGCCGGTAGTCATTGCCATCGAAGACCTCCACTGGGCCGACCAATCGTTCCTGGCACTGGTCCGGTCGATCTGTGATCTGTCGCACCACCACCCGGTGCTTTTTCTGAATATTTTCAGACCGGGATACACAGAGACGGCCGATCCGCTTGAGGTTTTTCTCGAAAACAATCATATAAAATATCTTACTTCTATAAAACTGGCCGATCTCGACCGGGAAAAATCGGCAGAACTGATCGGTCATTTGCTTCTTGCAAGCCAGTTGCCGGATGACCTGGTCCAGACGGTTATCGTTAAAACCCAGGGGAATCCCTTTTTTATTGAGGAAGTCCTGCGCTCCCTTATCGACCAGGGTATCATCACCCATTCCGGTGATACTTTCCAGGTCAGCGGAGATATGGATGCAGCCATTATGCCTGAAACGATCAACGAAGTGTTACATTTTCGTGTCGGGACCCTCGATGAAAAAACGCGAAACCTGCTCGATACGGCTTCGGTCATTGGGAGGAACTTCTATTTCAAAGTGCTGGACGAAGCAGCAGATACGATAGGTGCGGTAAGCGAACGCCTGCATTATCTCAGGAACATGCAGTTTATACAGGAAACGGGCGATGAAGAGAACCTGGAGTTTGTATTCAAGCATGCCCTGGCGCACCAGGCGGCGTACGATTCGCTGGTCGATAAAAAGCGAAAGGAGCTGCACCTGAAGATCGCCGAATCCATTGAAAAGGTTTTCCCGGGGCGCATCAGCGAGTTTTACGGCACGCTGGCGATGCACTACAGCAAGGCGGAGAACTATGCCAGGGCGGAGGAGTACCTGGTAAAGGCCGGGGAATTCGCGCTGGGTAATGCAGCCCCCGCCGAAGCGGTGGAATATTTCAGGGAGGCGCTGAAAATCTACCTGGTCAATTCGGCAGGCCATCCTTCGCAGGATAAACTGGTGGACTTATACATGAATATTGCCCGAAGTTATTACGCCCTTACGTTGAACATCGAAGCCCTCGATTACTTCGACAGGGTGCTGAGATCCTACGGCCTGAAAGTCAGCCGCGGAAAACTTCCTGCCATATTAACAGCGTTACAAAGCATCCTGATCCTGATCTATTCATTGAATTATCCCGGTCTGAGGTTTAAAAAGAAGCCCACAAAGGATGAAAACCGTATCCTTACGATATACTTCTACAGGGCCAAGCTGCTCTCCAGCCTGAACCCTAAAAGGGCATTTTTTGAGAATACGGCCATTTTTAAATATGCTACCCGCTTTGATCTCACCCAGTCGGAATTTGGGCTCGCCATCTTCCCGATGACCAGCGCCATGTTTGGCTGGACAGGATTCTCCATGGCGTTGTGCCGGAAAATCCTGGAGTTCACGGCCAGGAATATGGAAACCGGTACCGGTACCCCCTGGATGGAGTATAATATGTTCGGCAATTTGTACAAGATACTCACCGGGGAATGGAAGGAAGATCCTCATTTTCAGCAGATGTATGATTACTGCATCTCCCATGGGAACATCTGGAGCCTTCTCCATTATGTGATGTACCATGGGATTAAGTTTATTGAAACCGGACTCCCCGAAAAAACAGAATTGATGATCAATAAACTGGCCTCGCTCGGTGAGGATTACCAGGTCAACCTGGCCATCGCACAGCACTACCGCTTGTTTGCCAATTACACTTTCAGATACCGGAAACTGGATGAGAATATTGCAAAAGCGGATGAGGGTATTGAATACACCGGTAAAACAGGTCATGACAACATGTTGAGCATCATTTTACTGACAAAAGCATCTTCCCTTGCCATGAAAGGAGATTTTGACAAGGCCAGGGCCGTGTTCCGGGAAGGGGAAAAACGCGCCATGGAGCGAAAGATCCTCAAGATGTGGTACAGCGCCATATTTGTTGCCAAAGCTTATATCGAGCTGGAAGAATTAAAAAGCAACCCCTCCGATCCGTTTCTGCAAAAAAGTATCGTCAGAACTGTAAGGAAAGCCATCAGCGCTTCCGCCAAAGTCATGAACGACCACATCGTTTCACACCAGTTGTCAGGATCGGTCCATACGTTCCTGGGAAATTACAAGAAGGCGCTGAAGCATTTTGGCATAGCTATCGACCTGGGCGAAAAATACAACGGGAAACTGGAACTGTCACGAACTTTTTTTGAAACCGGCAAGTGCCTTGCGAAAGCCAATGGCTCTATAAGCTCATTCCGGGGCAAAACAGCTGAAGCCTATCTTGCTGAAGCCAGGGAACTTTTTTCAGAGATGGGCTTGGATTATGACCTGCGGGAATTTGACCGGTTCAGCCGCTGATATTACCCCAACTTTTCTCAACGTTCACATATTTTTTCTCAACGTTCACGAATTTTTCCCCGGCGTTCAGATATTCTTTTCATTTAAGGTATTTGAGCATTGTAATTTTATATCAAATTAAATACCTTGAGTTATGAAAAAAATTACATTATTTGTCGTGATGATGCTTGCAGCATTGAACATGTCTGCTCAGGCCAATATCATCAGCACTTCGTTCTACAGCCAGGCGTTGAACGAAACCAAAGGGGTACATGTTTTCCTGCCGCCAGGTTACGATGAGAACCCCGATCTGTACTATCCGGTCATCTACTACCTGCATGGCTGGCAAGGCGCCCAAAACAGCGGGGATGGGGTAATGAACACGGCCAATTCCATGATCAACCAGGGCCTTATCGAACCTGTTATTATGGTTTGCGCCCATAACAGCCCTCCCCCGTTTGGTGGCAGCGTTTATACCAACTCCATCTTGTGGGGTGATTATGAAACCTATATGGTTGAAGACCTTTGTAGCTGGATTGAGGCTACTTACAGGGCGATGCCGGGAAAACATTACAGGGCTGTGTTCGGCATGTCAATGGGAGGATACGGAGCCTTCAGGTATGGTATCCTTCACAATGATAAGTATTGTGCTCTGTCTGCGTGTGCCGGCCCTGTCAGCTTTCTTGAGGATTACATGTGTATGCAGTTCAGGCAGATGATCTTACAGGCAAATCAAGGGCCTCCCTATTCCTATAATTTTGCTACCGGTGGGCCTTTTACGCAAATATATTTTTTATATTATGGCGCTTTTACACCCAATTACAATACACCACAAACCTATATCAACCCGGCAATTCTTGAGTTCCCCCTCGATGAAAACGGAAACTACATTGATACGATACTGGCAAAAGTAATACCCCATGACATTGCCAGCCTGATCAATCAACTTACCCCTGAAAACAGTCCGGGAATCTATTTCGGCTGTGGGATAACCGATCAGTTTTATTTGTATCCGGGTCATTTGGATGTCAAAGATTCATTGGACCTGTACGGCATTCCGTATACCTTTTATTCTCACGGCGGCGGACATACGATGCCGGCAGAATTCACGGAAAATGCCTTAATTTTCCTTGACTCTTTGTTACTGCCACCCGTAATACCATGTTCCTGTCTCCCCGAAGGCATTGCGTTTAACGCGCAGGAACAGATTGAAAATTTCCAGATCGATTATTTGGGGTGCAGGGAGATTGAAGGGGATGCGACCATCCTGGGAGGCGGCATCATCAAACTGAATGGACTCAGCTTATTAACTTCAATTGGCGGCGACTTAACCATTGCCAAGAACTACCAATTGACCAGTTTGAACGGGCTTCAGAATATTCAGTCCATTGGCGGTTCATTTTTTCTCGGCGTGATAGAATTTTGGGGAAGCAATCAGTATATAGTGGGAAACAATTCCTTAACTGACCTGTCAGGACTTGATGCACTGAATTCAGTTGGTGGAGATTTATTCATCGGGGGACATGATTCCCTGACCAGTCTTGCCGGATTACAGAATCTTAATGATATCGGAGGCAACCTGCAGATTAGCTTAAACAAATCTTTGATTAATTTGACCGGGCTGGAAGGTCTGACATCTGTTGAAGGAAATGTAAAAATTGGAGGTACATTTTTTAATGGAAGTGGAAATTCATCGCTTATCGATTTGACGGGCCTGGAGAACCTGACCTCCATCGACGGTAATCTTCTTATTTTGGACAATTCCACCCTGACAAGTCTTGCTGGGATTGATAGTATCGCAGCGGGCTCAATCATCGATCTGTCAATTTCCAACAATGCATTTTTGTCCACCTGCGAAGTAACAAGCATCTGCCAATACCTGGCGGCGGGAAATGGAACGGTTACTATTCATAACAATGCCCCTGGATGCGACAGCCAGGAGGAGGTGGAAATGGCTTGCATGGTGGGAGAGAAAGAGTTCCAGGTTCCAGGTTCCGTGTTCCGTGTTTCGTGTTATCCAAATCCGGTTTCAGGGCATATGAATATTTCTTTGGTTATTGATAAAACGTGCCCGGTTAACATAGTAATGACTAACAACTTAGGACAGCTTATTGCTGTAATTGCAAATAATCAATACCTTAAAGGCGCTCATCAGATATCCTGGAACACTGCGAACACGCCACCGGGAATTTACTTCCTGCGGATACAGGTTGGAGATGAGGTGATAACCAGTAAAGTTGTGAAGTACTAATAAGACAAATGTCGCGCAGGCAACCCGGCGATGTCGGTAAACGTGATGGCGGCGAGCTGGCGATGACCCTGCATGGGGTTGGTTTTGGAATTTTGAATATTTTCTAACTGAAAATGTTCTCTATTGCATACAATGGATACACTTGGATATTATCGTATTGACAGAAATTCTCGAGCGACACTCTTATACCGGTCTGAATGTTCTTTTCATTCATGAATATCCTCAGGCTTTGCATTTTGCCCTGTGTACCTGATTTCACTTCAACGGGAAGTATTGTCTGATCCTTTTGAACAAGATAATCCACTTCCGCACTGCTTCCTCTTTTTTCGCGGTGCCAGTAATACAACGGGGCCCTGGACTTGTTGGAACTGTATTTGATAATCTCTGTCCCAGCATATTGCTCAGCAAGTTGACCCTTGTTAATCACCGAGAAGCTATCTGAAACGAGATGGGTTGATAGCTCTAACCCCAGGATGCGATGAAAGATGCCGTGGTCGAAAAGAATAACCTTGAATTTTTTCGGATTTATTTCTGCCCCCAGGGGCAACCCATTTGCTGCTGTATGTTTTACCCTGTATACCAGTCCAGCCATTTCGAGGAGTTCGAGTGCCTCTTTGGTTTGAGGGTGATTGGCTGAATCGGACGCACGTGAAAAGTTGAATTTATTGCCAGCCTGAAAAACGACCGATTTGAATACCTCGGTTAATCGGGTTGAAGGCACCCTGGCCTTATACTTGGCAAAATCATCTTCCAGACCGGTAATCAACTGGTCCAAAATAGCCTGTGGCCTGAAATAGTCACCCGAATCCAAAAAGGATTGAATTACTTCCGGCAGCCCTCCCAGCAGGAGGTATTGCTTAAGGTAGCTTATTAGTTTAAAATGAAAAGCATCATTCAACGGATTGTCAGCACTGCTGTTCCTTTTCAAATGATATTGCTGCTCCTGGCCTGAGGCAATTAAAAACTCATCAAATGAAAGGGGATACATAAAAAGATGTTCGATTCTTCCGACTCCAAAAGACGGGATATCTTTCAGTGCAAATTCGAGCAGGGAACCGGCAGCAACCAGGTGCAAACCAGGCTTTTTTTCATGAAAGAACCGTAACGATGAAATGGCAGGGATACATGCCTGGATCTCATCGAAAAAAAGCAAAGTTTCACCATCTTTAATGGGAACATTATAGTATGCAGATAAATTTCTGCTGAGCTCATTTGGATCGAGGTCTTTTTCGAAAAAGTGGTGAACTTCACGGTCCGATTCAAAATTTACTTCAAGATAGTATGTAAAACTTTTACCCAGTTCCCTGACGGAAAAGGTCTTACCCACCTGACGCGCCCCTCTGACAAGCAATGTTTTTCTAACAGGGTCAGATTTCCAGCGCAGGAGTTCCTGATCTATATATCGTTTCATTTAAAGAAATGGAATATGGAAAATATCAGGGCAAATATATATCAAATAATTAAAAATATCAAGGCTAAAAATAAAATATTAATGAAAAAAATCAAGGCGAAGAGGTTGATACATGATGGCGGCGAGCTGGCGGTGGTCTATAATTTTTACAGGTTGTATCATAGTCCCACTTCCCTCTTCCCGTTGAAAAGTATACCACTTATTGAAGTTAAACCAGCTGTTTTTTTATATTCGGCAACTCCCTCATCGGCCAATTCTTTTACAAAAAAATAGGCCCTTCCGAGTTGACCATGTGCCAGATAGTAGTTGGAATTAATTGTCAGTGTCATAAGATATTCTTCTATCGCCTGATCTATTTTACCAGCATAATGAAAAGCTTCACCAGTCCGTGTATTGATATAGCATGAGAGTGGATCAAGCTCCTGAGCCCATTTCGCTTCATAGATTGCTTCCTCGTGACGTCCTGTAAATGTCAATAAAGCAGAATAATTTATGTGAAGCATGGGGGAATTTTGATTATTCCTTAGCGCCAGCTTAAAATTCCTTTGCTTTAGGATAAGCCTCATCGGATTGAACATTTCCCCAGGTTGCGCTTAACCAGCTCACATAACCCGATCCGACATACGGCAATGCATAATTGGGATCTTTTTCAAGGGACTGTTCAAAACAGGAGGAAGCTTGCTTTAATCCTTCCGCTGTAAACATCTGATAGTGATAGGTACCTTTAAGATAAAGGTTAAAGCTTTCATATTTCTGCAATGTGTAAGTCGTGAGGATGTTTTGCGCTTCGCTTGAGGTATATCCGATCAGTGATCAGTAATCGATCATTACACTGGATATGAATGGTTTGCCGGCCGGAATTTACTTTTACAGGCTCGGTGCAAAGGGTTCAGCGCCAGTTATTGCAGGTAAACTAATAAAGCACTGATTTGAATTTTTATTAACCACATAGGCACTATAGTTCACAATAGGTTACGAGCCCTTAATCCATATTCATTCACCAATTTTTTCCCGGTATTCACCTGTTTATACCGTGTATTCATAGATTTCTTTCATTTAACCCTCATGGTTGGGTTATTTTAGCCATCTGCGGCAGCGTATTTTGCCCGCATGAGAACCATGAATCCGGGGGTGTCATGATACAAAATTTTTTTACCTTTAAGCCAAAATCCGAAGCAAGGCCGCGCATGTTACGAACGCTCATCATCGACGATGAACAGCACATCCGCCAGTCGCTCAGCTACCTGCTGGAAAAGGTATGCCCCGATGTAAAGCTTGTGGGTGAAGCGGATGGCATAGCTTCGGGGATAAAAGCCATCCGGGAGAAGCTGCCGGAACTGGTGCTGCTGGATATCAAAATGGACGACGGAACCGGGTTTGACCTGCTCAACCATTTTGACTCCATCGATTTCAAGGTGATCTTCATTACCGCTTATGAAAAATATGCCGTCGAAGCATTCGGTTTCAGCGCCGTCGATTACCTACTCAAACCGGTCAACCCGGAAAAACTGGCAGAAGCAGTGAAACGTGCGCAACAGCAGGTCCAACAATCGTTCAACTTACAGCTCAATACACTGAAAGAGAACCTGAAGAAGGAAGACCGGAAGGAACGGAAGATCATCCTCAGGAACCAGGAAAACATATTTCTGCTTGATATAGGCGCTATCATTCACTGTGAGTCGGATGGAAGCTACACTTCATTTGATACCACTGATGGGGAAAAGATTCTGGTATCCAACCAGTTGAAAGAGTACGACGACCTGCTGGCGGAATCGGTATTTTTCAGGGCCCACCGTTCGCACCTGGTCAACCTGAAACACATCAGGCGCTTTGAAAAGCAGGAAGGGGGTTCCCTCATTCTGACCAATAATATCAAAGTGCCGGTCTCATCGGCCAGGCGGGAGCGGTTGCTGGAACTGTTTGACGAACTGGCATCGGGATGACCGGGCGGCCGGGACATACTGCCAGGCTGTTTTTCATGGCCCTGTTTTTCACGCTGGCGGCGTCACATGCTCCAGCCCAGTTTCATCTTCTGGTTTTTCAGAATGATGCGGATACTCTGTACGCCCAATTGCAGCGGGCGCCTGCTTCCGCCCTCCCGGAACTCTACAACCGGCTGGCGTTTCATTATTCATTTTACCAGGCAGATTCAGCTTTTTATTATGCCAACAAAGCGCTGGAACTGGCCCGGAGGCGCAACGACCGGTTTGAGATCGCCATGGCCAACCGCCATATGGGCAACGCCTACAGCCTGTCGGGCGATTACCGGAATTCGATCCGGCATTTGCAGGAAGCCATGTCAATTTTCAAGGAGATGGACCACCGGCGGGGGATGCTGGAGACCCTGCATGACCTCAGCCGGGTCAGTTATGATGCCGGACTGCACAACCGGGTCATGGAGCTCATTGAAATGATAGAGCAGTTGCTGGATGAAAACCGGGATGCGGACCCGCCTTTGATCACCCCGCTGGAGCAGGCTTTGAGCATAGGGCTGAGAGGGATCGCCTGCCGCGAAGCGCGCGAATATGAAAGAGGGATAGGCTATTTCCGGGAATACATTGAATTGGCCGGGAAAACCAAAGTGCCGGATGCCGCTCATGAGATCTACCTGGCGTCGATGGAGGAAACTTTCAGACTTGACGGGAAAATAGATTCAGCGATAAAGTATATCTTACAGGCGCAGGACCATATGCCGGAAAACAGGAATAAACCACCAGACCTGCATGAGGGTTATGAATTTCATCTGGGGGGATTATATATCGAGTCAGGTGAACCGGCAAAGGCTGTCCCTTACCTGCATAAGAGCCTGAGCGATGAGCAGTTAAGGGGCGCATACCGCTACTCGGCCCTTACCGCCTGCAACCTGGGGGATACCTACATGATGTTCGGGCAGTATGATTCCGCGTTGTATTATTACCAGGCTGCTAAGCACGAGGCCGGGAAATTCCAGACCGGATTGTCGGCTGCTTCAACGGAAGGAGGACCTTCTGAAATCTATACAGGCTACCAGTATTTTTACAACATCAGCGGCCTGATGACCCGTGAGATCTATTACCGCCTGATGGTCAGGGTCTGTGAGAGCCTATACAGGTATTACCGGAAGGCGGACAATTTGCCGCGGGCGTTAGACCATCATGAACTCTTGCTCCTTTATCAAGATTCGCTCAATACCAGCCTGAACAACCTGGAATTCCCCCGGATGCAACTCCAGTTCGATATGGATCAGGTGGAGCAGGCGAACGTGCTGCTGCAGCGCGAAAATGAGCTGAAAGAATCCAGGATCAGGCAGAACCGCCTGGTCATCTGGTCGGTTGGCGCCATCTCGCTGCTGGCCCTTGCCATCTTTGTCGTCCTTTTCAGGCAAAGCCGCCTGAAAAACATTCAGGAAAAGATCCTGCTGGAACAGCGCCTGCTCCGGACCCAGATGAACCCGCACTTCATCTTCAATTCATTGTCCAGCATACAGAACCTGATCTTCCAGAAGGACGACATCAAGGCCGGCATTTACCTGTCGCGCTTCTCCGAGCTGGTGCGCGCCATCCTGGAACACTCCCGGCGCGACGCGATCACCCTGGCGGAAGAGATTGGCACCATCCGCAATTACCTGGAATTGCAGAAGATCAGGTTCCAGGACAAGTTTGAATTCACCATCCACCTCGATGACCGCATCGACGATGAAGTGCAGGAGATCCCGCCCATGCTGGCGCAGCCTTTTATCGAGAATGCCATCGAGCACGGCTTCAGGCACAAGGAAGGCATGGGACAGCTAAATATCCGGTACAACTATGCCGGAAGCGCCGTTGTGATCGAAGTGGAGGACAACGGTATCGGAAGGCAGAAAGCGCAGGAAATCACCCGGCAGCGGGATGCCAGGCACCGGTCCCTGGCAACGGTGATCACCCGTGAGCGGATCGCAGCGCTGAACCGGAAATCCAACAAAAAGATCACCCTGGAGATCACCGACCTCACCGGCCCGGAAGGGCACGCGACGGGAACCCTGGTGAGGTTTGAGATACCGAACGGGTGAAAATTCCAAATTCCAAATTCCAAGCACCAAACAAATCCAAAATTCAAATCCAAAACCCAAAACCGTTTGGAATTTGTTGCCTGGAATTTGTTTGGAATTTGGTGCTTGGAATTTGTAATTTATCTTTCATTCGTGCCCTAAAAACCCTCATTCATATATTTTTTCCCGGCATTCACAGATTTCGTTCATATCAGCTTTCCGCGGGTTGTAAATTAGTTTCGGGTTTCGGGTTTCGGGTTTCGTGTTTCGTGTTTGGGGTTTCGTGTTTCGGGTTATTACAATCCAGAAACAAGAAACAAAAAACAAAAAACAAAAAACAAGAAACAAGAAACAAGAAACAAGAAACAAGAAACAAATCTTCATGCACCATGAAAAATCCCATCCCCTTCATCATCGCGCTGCTCTGCATCCAGTTCATGTTTCGCCAGGCCAGCGCACAGTTCGGCTGCACCTGCCTTCCCGAGGGCATCACCTTTACGTCGCAGGAACAGATTGATAATTTCCAGGCTGATTATCCCGGGTGTACGGAGATATTGGGGGATGTTATTATTTCCGGTAATGGCATCCAAAACCTGAATGGCCTGAGTTGTCTGATTTCCTTCCATGGAAGTTTATATATCGAAAGAACATCGTTAATAAAACTCACAGGCCTGGACAGTGTTCAGTATATAGGAGGTGATTTTCGTATCTTCGTTAATGAAAAACTGATAGGTCTTAATGGACTATATGCCCTGGATTCAATCATCGGGTCTTTCAGGATTATCACTAATATCAAATTAATGACCACGTCTGCTATGGAAAATTTGGCATATGTTGGCGGTGATCTTTGGATATCGTTTAATGAAATATCAGACCTGACTGGATTTATTAATCTTAACTATATTGGTGGCAAGCTTGGTATCCGTTATGAACCCCTTGAAAGCCTTGCAGGTTTGGAAAATCTTACTTATATCGGCGGGGGGCTGTCTGTTGAGGGTTTAAACCTTACTGATCTGACCGGACTGATTAATGTAACTGTGATTTCCGGAAATTTGCTTATCGCGTATACCACACTGACAAGTCTTACAGGTTTAGAAAACCTGACGGCAGGTTTCATTGAAAAACTGATCATTAGCGATAACCCATTGTTATCTGATTGTCAGATTGAAAGTATCTGTGAGTACCTGGCTGCCCCAAATGGAGTCCTGACTATTGCACGCAATGCATTTGGTTGCAACAGTGTTGTCGAGTTATCACTTTCTTGCGGCGGTTCAATGCCCTGCCTTCCTTATGGTGATTATTACTTCTCAACGCAGGCAGATGTCGATAGTTTTCAGTCGGCTTTTCCTGACTGTACGGAATTAGAAGGATCTGTATTATTAACATCCGGAATTAATAACTTGAATGGTTTAAATTCAGTGACTTCAATCCAAGGGAATCTTGGAATTCATGGGACGGGAATAAATAACCTGGTTGGTCTGGGAAGTATTACATCAATAGGTGGTGATCTTAAAATGAGTTGGAATGATAATTTGTATGATTTACTGGGTTTTGAAAATCTTGCTTTAGTCAATGGAAGTTTAGTACTGGAATCCACACATTTACAGAATTTGGCAGGCCTGGAAAGTCTATCAAATGTCGGTGGTGATATTTTCATTCAGGAAAATTTTTATCTTGAAAGTTTAATTGGGTTGGATAATCTTGATTCTATCGGAGGAAGCCTGAAATTATATCAAAACGACAGCCTGACCAGCCTGGCCGGGCTCCAAAGCCTGAATATCATCGAAGGGAACCTTGAATTGGGCAAGTCGCCGGGTTGCAGTGGCATTGGCGGCAATCCTTTGTTGTCGGATTTATCCGGGTTGAATAATCTTAACACAGTCAATGGTGACATGAACGTAATGTATAATTACAGTATTATTAATTTAGAAGGTCTGGGTAATATTGCTTCCATCGGGGGTTCGCTAACAATCGGTGGTAATGATTCCCTGACCAGCCTGGCAGGAATCGAAAATATCGCCCCAGGCTCAATCACTGATTTAACTATCCAAAACAAT
This sequence comes from Bacteroidales bacterium, assembly GCA_019429045.1. Taxonomy (GTDB): domain Bacteria; phylum Bacteroidota; class Bacteroidia; order Bacteroidales; family JAGOPY01; genus JAGOPY01. The sequence continues at coordinate 870 of JAHYJL010000019.1, read as the reverse complement.
GCATCCTTATCCGCCTGTGAAGTTCAAAGCATTTGCGATTACCTCGCCACTCCCAATGGAACGGTTACCATTTCCAACAACGCCCCCGGCTGCAACAGCCCGGAGGAGGTGGAAGAGGCTTGCCTGGGGGTAGGAGAGGATGAACTTCCGGTTCCTCCGGGTTCCGGGTTCCGGGTTGTCGCTTATCCGAATCCTGTACCGGATCAATTGACCCTGGATTGCAGCAGTGTTGAGGAAACCATTGAACAAGTTGCGATTTGCAATATTTTTGGAGCTTTGGTTGGGGTATATCCGATCAGTGGTCAGCAAGCGATCATTACACTGGATATGTCTGGTTTGCCGGCTGGAATTTACTTTTACAGGCTCAGTGCAAAGGGCTCAGCGGGATTTTATGCAGGTAAAATAATAAAGCACTGATTTGAATTTTTATTAACCACATAGGCACAATAGGACACAATAGATTACACATAGATGAATAAATATCTAATTAAATGAAAAGTAAATTTTTTGAGTAATAATCTTATGTGTTTTTCTATGTGTCCTATGTGCCTACTGTGGTAAAAAAATGAAGAATGAAATCTTCCTAAATGCCTCTGGATTTTGGAATCTATTAAGATTATCATCATGAAAAAACTAACCATTCTCTTGTTAATCGCCCTTAATACCGCTGTCCACAGCCAGGACAACCACCGGGGCTGGCCCGAGCTGAATGCCTTCATCCAGCAACAGATGGGGATCTTCAATGTCCCCGGCCTGTCCGCCACCATCATTGTCGGCGATTCGCTCATCTGGAAAAATCATTTCGGGTATGCCAACCTCGAAACCAACACCCCGGTCACCGATGCCACCCTGTTCGGCGTGCTTTCTGTC
>JAHYJL010000018.1 GCA_019429045.1 Bacteroidales bacterium | reverse complement strand
ATAATGACACTCCCGTTCACCGCGATAACTTCATCAAAATGATCAATGAGGGCTGGTACGACGATTCCCCGTTCCATCGCATCATTCCCGGTTTTATGATCCAGGGCGGCGGGAACAAGGACGGCCGCCAGGACCCGGGCTATACCATCGATGCCGAGATCAAGGCCAACCATATCCATAAGAAAGGAGCTTTGTCCGCCGCGCGCCTGGGCGACCAGGTCAACCCCAGGAAAGCCTCTTCAGGATGCCAGTTCTACATTGTGCAGGGCACCGTGCTCGACAATGCCACGCTGGATTCTTATGAGCAGCGTTATGGAACGAAATTCACCGCGGAACAGCGCCATGCTTATACTACCATCGGCGGTGCGCCCTGGCTCGATGGCGGCTATACCGTCTTCGGCGAAGTGGTGACAGGCTACGAGGTGGTCGATAAGATCGCCGCCGTTCCCCGCGATGGCAGCGACAAACCGCTGGAGCCGGTGACGATGAAGATAGAGATCATTGAATAACAATGCGATCCCTCATCAGCCAGTACCTCTCCGAGATCGACCGGTTCACCACGCAAAGCGCGGATGAGTTGGAACAATTCCGGATCAGGTACCTCAGTAAAAAAGGGCTGATCCCTGCCCTGTTCGAGGATTTTAAGAATGTGCCGCCTGAGCAGCGCAGGGAAATCGGCCAGGCGCTTAACGACCTGAAGAACAAAGCCCAGGAAAAGGTCACACTGCTCAGGGAGCAAATCGAAGCCGGTACAAGCGAGCAGAAAGGCGAAACCGACCTGACACTCCCGGTCGATTATTTGCAGCTGGGTTCCCGGCACCCGCTTTCGATCGTCAGGGAGGAGATCATCCGCATATTTGCCCGGATCGGGTTCGTGGTGGCCGAAGGGCCGGAGATAGAAGACGACTGGCACAACTTCACGGCACTTAATTTCCAGCCTGATCACCCGGCACGCGATATGCAGGATACTTTTTTCATCGAAAGCAACCCCGATATCCTCCTGAGAACCCATACCTCTTCGGTGCAGATCCGCGCCATGGAGACGCGCAAGCCCCCGTTGCGGGAAATTTATCCCGGCAGGGTGTTCCGCAACGAGGCGATCTCAGCCCGCGCCCATTGCATCTTCCACCAGGTGGAAGGGCTTTATGTCGACCATGACGTCTCTTTCGCCGACCTGAAACAGACGCTATACTACTTCGCCCACGAAATGTTCGGGGAGGGAACGGAGGTGCGATTCCGCCCCAGCTATTTCCCGTTCACCGAACCTTCCGCCGAAATGGATGTCACCTGCTTCGTATGCGGCGGCAAAGGCTGCCCCATCTGCAAGTATTCCGGATGGGTCGAAATACTGGGATGCGGCATGGTTGACCCGAGTGTGCCCGAAAATTGCGGCATCAACAGCAATGAATATACCGGTTTCGCATTTGGCATGGGTATCGAACGCATTACCATGCTGAAATTCAGGATTCAGGATATCCGCCTGTTTTTCGAGAATGACGTCCGCTTCCTGAAACAGTTCACCGGGGCGGTTTAAACGAAAGGGACTCCATCCCGGTTAAAGCAAGTGCATCTCGATCTCTCCGAAGATCATCTCCAGATTTTTCGCTTTCCCTTTCGGGATCTCATATGCCGCCAGGACCTGTGATATTGACTGAATCTTCGACATAAGGCTTTTTTTGAACTGTGCCGGCAGCAGGTCATCGGCAATGAGAAAGAAGTCAGCCCCTTTTTCCGAAGGGATCAGGCGACCTGCTTCATGATAGTTTGAAACAAGGTAATAACTGCGCCTTTCATCCGGGTGAAGATATATGTAGAAGGAGTATGCCTTTTTCTCCTCTCCGTCCGTAAAAACCAGATCTTCTTTCCTTTTTAAACTAAATCCCAGCTTATCGTTCAGGAAAAAGGCAAAACGGTAATCCTTCAAATGACATGACACCCCGAAAATGGTGTAATCATAAGAAACTTCTGATGTGAGCCTGAGTTTACGCGCCACTGCTTATCAATTTTGAATTTTGAATTTTGAATTAAATCCGAAACAAGAAACAAGAAACAAGAAACAAGAAACAAGAAACAAGAAACAAGAAACAAGAAACAAGAAACAAGAAACAAGAAACTCACGGAAACACATCCCAATCGGCAAAATTCTCAAAATTCACGTAAGTTTTTGGTTCCGTGGTCCAGAAGTGGTTCGAGTTATAGGTCCATTCCAGTGTTTCCGAACCGCCGCCGCTCTGAGTGGTGATAAGGAGCGTACCGCTGACCGTACCGATAGCGATGGCCTGGTCGCGCGGCCATTCGCGGTCACCACGGCTGGCGTCCACTGCGATCCATCCGAAATTAGGAAGATATACCTCCGCCCAGCGGTGAAAGACATCATCCATGCTGGCATCGTCGCCGCGCACCACCACCGAGCCGACGTACCGGGCCGGCAGCCCCGCCGCACGGCACATGGCTATCAGCACGAAAGTATATTCCGAGCATGACCCGCTTCCACGCGAAATAACCGTCGGCGCCGTGTTCCACCCTCCCGTCATCTCGTAGTACATGTTGTCGATGATGTAATCGTATATCTTTCGCATAATCCAGTAAGGATTCTGCTCATTCCCGACCACATTCTTCACGGTATTCCGGATCACCGGGTGGTCCAGCTGAAATTTCTCGTTATCCTCCAGGTAACGGTCTTTGATATCTTTCGGGATCTGATTCAAACCGCCCACCTGATCGGGAAAGATAAACTGCCGGACCTCCCAGGTTTTCGCTTTGACGTTCATCTCCACCGACCTGGTCTCACCCGCCGGAAGGTTCTCAAACCGGAAATGCGCCGTCTGCTGGCCCCAGCGATCCGTAACAAATCCGGCCGGATCCATGTTGAAGGTGATCTCCTCCAAAAGCTCCTGGTTTGTCCGGTTCACCGGGATGGCCATGTGCAGATCGGCCGAGGTAACCATCCCCGGGCCGAAATTTTTGACCTGCTGCGTAAATGTCACCTGCCCCGTCCTTTCCTTTATCCGAATAAATTTTTCGTCATCCTGCCGCTTTAACTGATACAGCTTGTTATGCTGGTAGTCCATATTCCACAGGTGTTCACCGTCATAGCAAAGTCCCATCGGGTAGGGCCCGGGCGATTGCATGATGAGCAGCACCCGGCCGTTTTCCGGAGATACCATGTAAATCTCATCCCGGGCACGGTCGCTGACCCACAGGTACTTTCCATCAAAAGCCAGCCCTGTCGGATCGGGCACAGGAGCCCTGAACTCACGGATGGTCGTGCCGTCAAGCGGACTGAACTGGATCAGTTCGGCTGACATATCATCCACGCACCAGAGGTACTGTCCATCCCAGGCGATACCGGTCGGGCTGTTCGACGGCGCCTTGAGCGTCTGTAAGATATGACCGTCAGAGGGATCGATCCGGTAAATAATGCCGTCGTACTCCTCCGAAGCGTCCCTTCCCCCCTTCAGATCAGAATTCCAGAGATGCTGACCATCCCACGTCAGCGCCAAAGGCCAGTATCCGGGCGACTCGAGGGTGCGTATCACACTCCCGTCAACCGGACTGATACAATAAAGCAAATCGGCCTTGCGGTCCGCCACCCACAGGTTGGTGCCGTCGAAAGCCAGGCCGGTGCAATGCCTCCCGGGCAGGTCAAAGGACTTGATGATTTCTCCGGGGAAAGCGCTTAAGAGTGAAGAGTGAAGAGTGAAGAGTGAAAAGAGAAGGAATACGGATGATCTTGTTATAGTTTTCATAGTGGCAGGTTTATAAATTCGGACTGAAATTACAAAAAAAACAAACCCAATCCCAGAAACAAGAAACAAGAAACAAGAAACCAGAAACAAGAAACAAGAAACAAGAAACCAGAAACCAGAAACCAGAAACCAGAAACACTATGATAACGCTTCCCACGCCTTCTCCGCCGCCACCTGCTCGGCCGCTTTGATGGAGAAGTCCAGGCCCCGGGCGACGGGCACATTATCGATAGAAAGCTCTACAACATATTGCTTGCGGTGCCCCTCGCCGATCTCCTCTACCACTTTGAATTCAGCCGATTTCCTTTCACGCTGCGCATACTCAAGGATCTTGCTCTTGAAATTCGTATCGGTCCGTTCAATCTCATCGACATCGAGATGAACGTCGATAATCCGGCGGATGACAATTTTACGGGTGAATTTATAGCCTTTATCCAGGTAGATGGCGCCGATAAGGGCTTCAAAAGTATCGCCATAAATCGACTTGCTGCTGGTAAAACCGCCATTGCCATGGAAAATCAGGTTATTCAGCCCCATTTTCAGCGCCAGTTTACCAAACCTGCTGCGGCTGACAATCCGGGAGCGCATTTCGGTAAGGAAGCCTTCGTGCTGATAAGGAAACTTCTTATAGAGATAATCGGCAACGATGGAGCTGAGCACGGCATCGCCCAGGTATTCGAGCCGCTCGTTGTTGGACTGCTGCCCTTTTACCCAGACATGGGGTGCAGATTTATGAGAAAGTGCGACTTTGTAAAGGTGGATGTTGCGCGGATAGAATCCTAATAAATTCTTTATCGCGCGATAGAGTATTTTATCTTTGGAAAACCTGGCCTGGATGAATCTGAACATCAAGGGCAAAATAAAAGGATTATTCCTGGTATTTTTTAAAGATGATGGAGGCATTATGACCGCCAAAACCGAATGTATTGCTCAATGCCACATTCACCGTCCTTTTCTTTGCTTTATGGAAAGTGAAATCAAGATTGTTGTCTATCTCCGGGTCATCGGTAAAATGATTGATCGTAGGTGGTACGATATCATTACAAATGGACAGGATGGTAGCCATGGCTTCCATGGCGCCGGCAGCTCCCAGCAAGTGACCGCTCATTGATTTGGTCGAGTTGATGCTGATTTTATAAGCGTGTTCCCCGAAGGTTGTGATGATGGCTTTGGGCTCAGAGATATCGCCCAGTGGTGTGGAAGTACCGTGGGTATTGATATGGTCGATGTCTTCCGGTTTCATGCCGGCATTTTTCAGTGCACCCGTCATTGAAAGCATCGCTCCTTTTCCATCGGGATGGGGTGAGGTCATGTGGTAGGCATCACCCGACAGGCCGCCTCCGGCTACTTCGGCATAAATCTTCGCTCCCCTGGCTTTGGCGTGCTCCAGCTCTTCCAGAATGAGGCATACACCACCTTCCCCCAGGACAAACCCGTCGCGGTCTTTGTCGAATGGCCTGGAAGCCGTGGCCGGATCGTCATTGCGGGTGGAGATAGCATGCATGGAATTGAATCCTCCTACACCTCCCGGTGTGATCGAAGCTTCTGAGCCCCCGGTAATAAACATATCGGCATAACCAAGGCGGATGTAATTCAGTGAATCGATCATGGCATTGGCCGAAGAGGCACAGGCGGAAACTGTCGCGAAATTAGGCCCCATAAAGCCATACCGTATGGAGATATGACCGGCGGCAATATCAGCAATCAGCTTGGGGATAAAAAACGGATTGAATCGCGGGACGCCATCCCCCCTCGCCCAGACTATCACCTCTTTTTCGAAAGTGTCAAGCCCGCCAATACCCGAACCCCAGATAACCCCAATGCGCTCCTTGTCAATCTTTTCCAGGTCAAGTCCTGCGTCAACGATTCCCTGATCAGCGGCTACCAGGGCAAAATGGGTGTATGGATCGTATTTGCGAACCTCCTTACGGTCGAAAAAATTGTTGACGTCAAAATTTTTCAGCTCGCAGGCAAAACGGGTCTTGAAATTCGTGGCATCAAAGTTCTTGATAGGTGCAGCGCCGCTCACCCCATTGATCAATGCAGTCCAGGTTTCCCCGACTGAATTGCCCAATGGGGTAAGGGCACCAAGCCCGGTGACTACTACACGGCGAGAAGGCATTAAAAAAAATTACTTGGTATTCTCCTCGATGTATTTAATGGCGTCGCCAACTGTCCCGATCTTTTCGGCAGCATCATCGGGAATTGCAATATTGAATTCCTTTTCGAATTCCATGATCAGTTCAACCGTGTCCAGGGAATCAGCTCCTAAATCGTTCGTGAAGCTGGCTTCCGCAGTCACTTCGTTTTCGTCAACACCAAGCTTATCAACAATGATAGCTTTAACTCTGGTTGCTATGTCCGACATATTAAATGATTTTGGTTAAACAAGCTGCAAAGAAAATAATTTAAATGACATAAAGCAACAACCGGTTGAAAATTTTTCCGCTATAAAACCTGTAATTAACTTTATATGAATTATATACATAATTAACAATATGAAGGCTGCCAGGGATGATCAGGCCAAATCTACCCGTTCATATTCAATAATTTAAGATAAATTGACTCTTCCGTGTGCAATTTGAGATATATTTGATACCCGGAAACAAGACATTTATGCATCACATTGCCATTTTCGCCTCAGGCAGCGGGTCCAATGCCCAGCAGATCACGGAATATTTCAGGACCCACCCCGACATCCGGGTCAGGCTCATCCTTTGCAATAATCCCGAAGCTTATGTCCTGAAAAGGGCCGATAATATGGGAATCCCATCATATCTTTTCAACAGGGAAGAATTTTATACCAGCGAAACTGTTTTGAAAGTATTGCAGGATTATGAAATCAGTTTTCTTGTCCTGGCAGGTTTTCTCTGGCTGGTTCCCGATTACCTGCTGAAAGGCTATCCTGGCAGGATCATCAATATCCATCCCGCGCTGCTCCCGAAATTCGGCGGTAAGGGAATGTATGGCGAAAAAGTTCATCAGGCTGTTATTCGATCAGGGGAAAAGAGAACAGGCATCAGCATTCATTATGTTAATGAACGTTATGACGAGGGGGATATCATCTTCCAGGCATCTTTTAAGATTATGCCTGATGATACCCCGGAAAGCATTGCTGAAAAGGTTCATGCTTTGGAATACAGGCATTTCCCGGGGGTGATTGAAGAGGTATTGAAGAAAAAAATATAAAAAATCTCAGCCGGTTTCTTGCTTCAGGGAGAATATTTCACTAATTTAGTGGTAAGTTTTACTATCTCCAATAATCCTGAATACCATGAAAACCAGAAAATTCCTGTTTTTTATCATTGTCTTTTCTTTTTCGAGTTATGTCAATAGCCAGGGGGTATCGATCAATGAAGACGGTACCGGTCCCGATCCATCAGCCCTGTTAGAGCTGAAAAGCAGCGATAAAGGCTTATTGCTGCCCAGGTTAACGAATACGGAAATCCAGCAGATCATACCTCCTGCGGAAGGACTGGTTGTTTATAACCTGACACTTAATGTGCCGGTGTACTATGACGGGAGCAACTGGTGTTACCTGGATGGAACAGTGCTGGGGGGCTATGATCCGGTCACATGGAAGCGAAACCTCAGCACTTCCCAGACGATTATATCCGGTGGTGGCACGCTGGATGGCCACTTAGTTACTGTGAAGGCCAGCAGTATTACATCATCAACTCTTTTCGAGGGATTCGTTGTATATGGTACCAACACCACCAATCCGACCCGTAATTCCTATGCAATGTATGTTCTTTCACCGGGTAATTCGTTAGAAATTAAAAACAACAAGATTCATTCGGGGAACGGGGCCACGGGTACGAACGGACTGAATGGCGGCGGGAATCAATGCCCTCCCACCTATGATACAAAAGGCAGTGGAATTGATGGATTTGACGGTCAATCTGGAGATGGAAGCAATGGTGGTGCCGGGGGGCAGGGTGGAACTGCCGGGTATGACAGTAAACTGGACGGTACATTATGTTATGTACCTTCTCTATATAATTGGTATGGCGAAGACGGGCTAAACGGATCGGAGGGTTTGGACGGGGCAGGTGGACCGGGTGGCACAAACACGGGTGGTACGGTTACCGGGGGCCATTGGCTGGCTTCGCTTGGTGGCAGCGGGACGGATGGCGGTAATGGTGGGGGCGGAGGAGGAGGAGGGGCCGGTGGCGGTGAGGCAGGTACGGGCGGATACGGGGGCGGTGGTTCTTTCGGTATTTTTATATTGAATGGCATGGCACCCCTGGTGGAGGGTAACAGTTTTTATCTCGGGAACGGCGGAAATGGCGGCAAGGGGGGAAACGGTGGTGGCGGTGGCGGCGGATGCGGCGGCAGTGCGGGAATGAGTGGGAACTTGTTACATTGCAGTTATCATTGACCGTCCCATCTTTGGTTCTCGGTTATTAACAATTGTTAATAACGTTTGTGATTAACTTGTGGATAGATAGGGGCTAAAATACTTGATTTCACCTTTTGATTTGTATTATCTTTGTTTCATCAGGTCAGCGATAAAAGGCTGGCTCGGGTACGCAGGGCAGTAACAACGCTGAGTCCGCAAGGAGGAGGCAGCGCCAGGGCCCGCCCCGGAAACCTGGTCGCCGCAAGGCACCGGCAAAACGGGGGAGTCTGGATCGATCAACGCCGAAAGGTAGGGAAAGAAAAGGACCGGTGGCCGCAGAGCTGGGGATCGGAAAAGCTAAATCAGTCGAAAGACCGGCACGCAAATCTGAACCTTGACCCTGAGAAGAAGGAACCGAAAGGAACCGGATTCAAAGGTCAGTCACAATAACAGTAGCCTGACGCAAACCGGAAGCTTCGGCAGCCGGCAAGCAAACGGGGATCCTCCGACAAGGCGGGTCCCCGTTTTGTTTTTATACCTTTAATGCAGCGTGGATCTTTTTCCCGGTTGCTTTGTCTTTATACTATCTCACCACAACCCTCCCCAGCGTCGCGTTGATCTTCCGGCTGATCTCCTTCAATGCCTTGTGGCGCATCTGTAAAGCCATGATATCCTCCTCATCGGTCGCTGTCTTGATGTCCTGCAATATCTCACCGATCATCCTGTCAATGGTCTTCGACTTGAACGATAAAATCGTCGTCTCCACCGCCTGCTGTAACTTCTCCTTTTCAGAAATGACCATCACCCGGTTCTTGATCCAGTTCTCACTCAATTCATAAGGTTTCCATAAAAGATCTATTACTGTAGTGCTAACCGGTGTTTCTTCATCACCAAGGATAAACCGCTTTTCATCAGGTATTTCCCCCGCCTGCAGCGCCTGGTCGAATTCATCCAGAATCTTCTGGTAAACCGGATTGAGTAACTTCAGATGGTCCCGCTGGATCTCCTCGATTATATAACGGGATACCGGTATGCAGTGTAATTCAGGCTCACCGTTTTCCACCGGGTCGGCGATCATCAGGTCATGGTTTCCGTACATCAGCATCAGTCGGATCAGGTCCCTTTCCTGGTACTCGCTGCTTTCCGGCTCGGGCTTATCCTGCCTGGGCTGAAACTCCACCGGGTAATCCACTTCCTGTCGCGTGGCTTCCTGCTCCATCCGCCGCCGGTTCCGCTGGTACAGCATGCGGTTCAGCGAAGCCATCAGGGCCGGCTCCTGCACCTCCAGCAGCGTGCTGCACTCCTTGATGTAAACGCTGCGAAAAATCGGATCAGGGATTAGGGATATGCTGCCGACAATCTCTTTGATCAGCGCCGCCCGCCTGATGGGATCGCCGGCGGCCTCCTTCAGCAGCAGGCTGGTCTTGAACCGGATGAAATCCTGCGCCCCTTTGCCGGTCAGCTCTTCCAACTCCTCCCGGCGGTGTTTGCGGGCGAAAGAATCGGGATCTTCCCCATCGGGAAACAATACGATACGTACGTTCATCCCCTGCTCCAGCACCATGTCGATCCCGCGGAAAGAAGCCTTGATCCCCGCCGGGTCGCCATCATATAAAATGGTAATGTTCGGGGTGTATCGCTTGATCAGCCTGATCTGCTCCTCTGTCAGCGCCGTCCCCGAAGAAGCGACTACATTCTCGATCCCCGCCTGGTGTAACGAGATCACATCGGTGTACCCTTCCACCAGGAAACAGTTGTCGAGCCGGATGATGGCGCTCTTTGCAAAGTACAGGCCGTAAAGGATCTGGCTCTTGTTGTATATTTCCGACTCGGGCGAATTGACATACTTTGGGACATTATCATCCGTCAACAGCGTCCTCCCTCCAAAACCGAGAGCACGCCCCGAGATATTGTGCACCGGGAAGATCACCCGCCCGCGGAACCGGTCGTAGCTGCGTCCATCTTTGGTGATCGTCAGCCCTGTTTTCTCCAGGTATTCCAGTTTGTAACCGTTGTTGAGGGCATGCTTTGTAAAAGCATCCCAACCATCGGGACTGTATCCCAGCTGGAACTTCTGGATCGTATCCGTTTTAAGATCCCGCCCTTTCAGGTAGGCCAACCCGATGGCTTTGCCCGTCTCCGTTTCCAGCAGATTGTCAGTAAAGAATTTCTGGGCAAAAGCGGAAACCTGGAAAAGTGTTTCACGTTCGCTTTCGGCCTGCGTCTCCTCCGGCGTCATGGCATCCACCTCTATTGCGATGCCATATTTCTTTGCCAGGTACTGCAGCGCTTCAGGATAAGTGAAATGCTCGTGCTCCATCAGGAAGTTAACGGCATTCCCCCCTTTTCCCGAACTGAAGCACTTATATATGCCTTTGGCAGGCGATACATAAAACGAAGGGTTCCGCTCCGTGGTGAACGGGCTCAGCCCCTTGTAATTTTGCCCGCTCTTTTTCAGCTTGACGAATTCACCGATCACCTCCTCGATGCGGGCCTCTTCCAAAATTCTCGCTATGGTCTGCCTGGAGATCAAGATTTGTGGATTTATGTCTTACAAAGATAATGAGCCTGGAGGCTCGGGGTGCATTAAAAATATCAACAATCATGTAAAAGGGATGGAGTCCCTCACAGGGATGGAGTCCCTCGAAGGGATGGAGTCCCTCTGCACGCAAAAAGTCACTGGATTTTTGTAGTCCAACGACTAAAGCCGTTGGTTCGAATACTCTGTAAAGCTGACAGTAATGCTCCAACGACTAAAGCCGTTGGTTCGAATACTCTGTAAAGCTGACAGTAATGCTCCAACGACTAAAGTCGTTGGTTCGAATACTCTGTAAAGCTGACAGTAATGCTCCAACGACTAAAGTCGTTGGTTCCAACCTTTGTAACATACTCGGAACCGACGGCTTTAGTCGTCGGAAGAAATACTACCAACCGACCATTGTTTTTCTTAATTTTACATTCTTAATATCCATCTCATGCCCGAAAAAGAAATCCAACTGCTCAAAACCCAGATCGAAAAGCTGAAAGCCAAAGATTTTGACCTGGATGCCTGGAAAAAATCGACTATCATTATCCTGGCCCGGATTTTCGGCGACAACAATCAGAAAATCAGGCAGATAGAAAATATCGAATACGATTACAGCAGCTGGTCGTTGCGGGATACCACAGGTTCCGATTCATATCTCGACAGCTGCATGAAACTCGGCCGCGAGATCCTGCAGGCTTCCGTCGTCGAACTGGAAAGCCTTGGATTGCCACAATCCGAAGAGACTGGCGATGAATTTTTCCTGGTCATTACCAATGCCCTGCAGGACGAGCTGAAGGGATCGCAGGTGAAAGAGATCGGGAATATCCTGAGATCGGGTGAAAGCCCGGAAAAGAAGCGGGAAATCATCCTGGAAAAACTCAAGGAGTATGGCAGCGAGATCTCGCATGACATTCTTTCCAACATACTGACCAGTTCCCCCATGATCAAAAAATTCACGCAATAGATGGAGCTTGATGTTAATTCGCAATCCGACCTGAACCAGGAACAAAAAGTACGCCTTCTCATGGATTTCATGCACCGGACCATGATGCACCATGCCATGTGGTTTGCCGAGGTGCAGCACCAGTATGGCCGGGAAAAGGCGCTGGAGGTGATGAAAGATGCCTATGCGCGCAGCACTTCGATCCAGCTGAACCGCCTGGCGAAAACGCTCGGGTTTGAGATGAGGGATGGAGTCCCTGCGCCGCTGTTGGAACTCCCGGAAGAAAAACTTGACCAGCTCACTGAAAGCCTCGCCGTCAACTGGCTGGCCAACGACGGCGTCTGGTTCCAGGCGGTGGAGTTTAGGCATGGTCTGTGGGATGCCAAGCGCTGCAACGACACCTGCTGGGCCCATTTTTCCCCTTTCGAGGCATGGTCGATCCGGAATTTCCTCGATCTGCCCGAAAACCCCGGCCTGGAAGGGCTGAAAAAAGCGCTGCAATTCCGCCTGTATGCCATCATCAATACACAGTCGATCACCGAAGAAACGTCCGATAGTTTTGTCTTTCAAATGAATGAATGCCGTGTGCAGGCAGCCCGCAAACGGAAAGGGCTGGAAGATTACCCCTGCAAGTCGGGCGGACTGGTGGAATATACCACCTTTGCACAAGCTATCGACCCCCGCATCAAAACCGAATGCATCGCCTGCCCGCCGGATGAGCACCCGGATAGCTATTACTGTGCGTGGAGGTTTAGGGTTTAGTTATTGGGTATTAGGTATTGGGTATTGATTTTACTCTTGTAATTTACTATCTTTGAAGGATATTAACCGTTATTATTCCTTTTCAGATGAATCAGTCATTTCACCGCTTCATTTTACTCCTGCTCATATTTTTTACCCTGTTTAAAATTACTGACAGCAAGGAGCAGGTGGCATTGGTGCCGCTAGGCGCAATGCCGACTGATGAGCCACTGCCACCCGATTCGGTAACGGCTGTCATTCTCGGGCCGGACAGTGCAATGTATATTTCCTGGCTTATTCCGCAAACCGGGCTTACCGTTGAAACCTACGACATATACCGGTTGTCGGATTTTGATCCGGAAGGCGATCCAACTTCAGGCACGCATACATGGTACCTTTCACACAACTGGCCCGCCTGTTCTGATCCTTCCTGGTCACAGCTGGATCCAGGCTGGTATGCGTATGGCGTGAGGGCCGTATATACTAACGGACAGGTATCTGTCATGGCGGTATCCAATATCGTCGGGCACCTGATGTACTGCAGTGTCGAGGTACAGGTTACCCTGGCCACGAATCAGCCTGCGACAGATGCCAGGGTAAACCTTTTTGGCAAAGATTATCCATACAAGGATTACGCCGGCCGGGATTCCAGTCTGGTGAGCATCGATTCCGTCATCAAAAGCACTTATACAGTCGCCGCTTATCATACCGGCTATGACACAAGCTATCATGAAAATGTGACCATCAGCCAGGATACACTTTTTGAGCTACTTCTTCAACTTAAAAAACACCCGCCCTACAACTTGTTCGTCGATTCAGTGTCATTGATTGCCAGGTGGAATGAGCCGACGTTGACAGCCGTCAGGGAAGATTTTGAAAATCCCATCTTCCCTCCTCCCGGATGGCAGGCCACCACTACCGGCCCTGTCGGATGGTTCAGGACCATGGATGGCAGCAGCGCAGGTTTCACTATTCCACCAAGGGACAGCTATTATGCCTGCGTGAACTATGAAATATTCCGAAATGATGCCGGATCTATTCATCCCGGCTGTTGCGATTACCTGATCACCCCTCCGCTTGACCTGACGGAAAGTGATGGTTACCAGTTGGTTTTCGATTCGTTTTATAACGGAGCATATAATCATCTTGCTTTCATTGAATACAGCTATGATAATGGTAAAACCTGGGAACCATTTTATCAGCTGATGCCGTACTCTACCTGGCTAACTTTTCAGTTTGACCTTGGCACTTTCGCCGGCCCGAATGCGACCCAACCGGTCTGGTTTGCCTTTCACAGCGACAATAACGATTATTGGGGATCCGGATGGGCCATAGATAATGTTTGTATAAATGATCCCACCGTCCCGGTAGATTATGAAAACTTCAATGTTTACCTGGATGACAGCCTGCTCGCCCAGACTTCCGGCCTGGCTTACAGTTACGCCCCGTTGAATTACGGGCAGCGCTACCAGGCCGCGGTGTCGGTGAATTATTCACATGGCGTTTCCAGGAAGGACACTTTTTCGTTTACCAGCCGGTACTTGCCCATTCCCTCGAACCTTTTCTCAACTGTTGAGCAGGATTCCGTTTATCTTTCCTGGGACCCCCCGGATACGGAATTCACTGTTCGTGCCGTGGATTCCATTGTTCCGGCAAACCTCCTGGGCTACAATATTTACAGGAACGAGCTCCCGGTTGGATATCAACAGCATGCAGGGGCTTATGTCACACAAACATACATTGACGCTGGTCTCGAACCCGGTCATTACCGGTATGCGGTATCCGGTATCTATGACCTGGGCGTTTACGGTCTCCCGGGTGATACAGGCGAATCAGCCAGGACGCCTTTTCGCAATGCAATCGTTGAGAATTGCAAAGAGCTTGAGTTTACTGAAAACTGGTCGTTTAACGGCTTTATTCATCAAAGCTGGATTGCGGAAAGCCCCGGCTGGGTGATCGATACCCTGGAGGGCATCAATCCGCCCTGTGCATCTTTTCTTCCGGACACTGCAATGTATCAATATTCTATCTGCCTGGTCAGTCCCTCACTTTGCACACAAGAGATAAAACAAAGAGAAATCTGGCTGGATTTCTACCTGCAATTACAATCATCAACCGCTTCGGGAACTGAATTTCTCAGGGTTAAAATATGGGATTGGGTTAGCCAGGAATGGTTTATTGCTGAGGAATTCAGCAATGCTGACGGGAATATCCCCTGGACCCTGTTTAAAATCAATCTCACCGATTTTGCCCTGGAAAATGTGATTAAGCTTGGTTTTATGGCTGAAGGCGAAAATGCGGGGCTTATCGACGGATGGTATATTGACAATATTTATGTATACCCGGTTTGTGTTGGCCCAGATACACTGCATTCTGCAGTTGACCCGGGTAATGCTGCAATTATCCTGACATGGGAACCTCCCTTTGAAAAACTATATGGTCAATGGATCCACTGGGACGATGGCAATTTATACACGGAATTTGGCACAGGTGGACCTGCCATGTTTGACGTAGCCCACTGCTATGAACCCGTTCATCTCATAGATTTTGAGGATTACAGCATTCATACGATTGCTTTTTGCCCGACGGAAGTCAACGCCAGTTACAGCGTCCGGGTTTGGAAGGGCAAAGATGCGGCGATCCTGCTGGCAGACATTCCTGTAAACGATCCGGAATGGTATCAATGGAGCTATGTGGAGCTGTCTTCCCCAATACCAATTGATATCACCCAGAATCTTTACATCGGTTATCACATCGATGCCTTAACAGGTTATCCGGCAGGATGCGACAACGGGCCGGCTATTGAGGGTTATGGAAACATGATCAATTTAGGTGGCTGGAAGACACTGACACAAGTAGATCCAAACCTTAATGTCAATTGGAATATCAAAGCGTTTATCCAGCCTTCCGACATGGACCGGGGGCCCCTTTATTACCATGTTTACCGGAATATTGACAATGGTGGTTATGAACTATACGGATATGCCATGGACACCACGTTTATTGATGCGAATCTCACCAATGCTCTCTATTGTTACAGGGTCAGCGCCTTGTGGGCGGATCCGTGGATGGAGTATTGCGAAAGTTCATTATCTGCGGAAACCTGCGAGATATTGAGTGTAGGATTGCATCCCCGGCCTTCCGCAAGCCGGGAATTTTACGTTTATCCCAACCCGGCCAGGAAAGTTTTGAGTGTTAAGTTTTCAGGGTTGAGTGGATGTCATGATTGTTCATTAGAGATTTTTGACATTTTCGGCCGGAATATTGACAGGATCGTGGAGCCTGATCAAAAAGAGGTCATAACCATAGATGTAACCAATTATTCCCCAGGAATTTACCTGGTGTTGGCCAGGGATGGAATCCTTATTGTCGGCTCAGCTAAGTTTGTTGTGTCGAAATGAGGATTGAAGCAATAGGAGCACTGAACGAAGGCCCTTGCATGCTGCCTGCCGACTGTTTTACCACAAATCACCAGGTTGTCAATCCAGCCCTCTTCCAGCCTGTACTGGTTTTAATGTATACATAGTCATCATCCCATGCGATATCTCCGGTATTACCATTGGTATCGCTGCTGCTTGTGGGTGTAAAGGATGTTCTGATGCGCAGTTGATCATAGCCTGTACTTCCATTGATATCCATTTTAGCCGTCGGGTCAGTTGTGTTAATCCCAATACGCCCTCCGTCACGAATGGTGAAACAATATCCATCATCAGGGTTGTAGATAAAAAATTTATCCAGATCTGCAATACTGCCACTTCCCGAGGCTATACTCCATATCTTGCCAGATGTTCCATTTGTACTACCAGTTCGCCGTGATTGGAGATATATGTATGCTGTATTGTGCCCTGATATCTCAAGGTAAGGATTAGAATATATTACAGCATCATATAGTTTGATGGAATTATTAATACCAGGGCTGGCGGGATCGGTAAAAATGCCCAGGTTTCCGTCCATTCTTATTCCGCCATTATTATTGATATTTAATCTTGGCGTATTATTCGTAAGAAAGCTCAGGTCGTAGTCATCGGTATTACCCAGCGAACGGTCCGCAGCGCCTGCTTCGCCACCATTGGAAAAATCACCGCCTGCCGAAGCCCAGCTTAAGCTGCCGCTGCCGTCTGTCAGAAGCGTCTGACCTGCAGTACCATCTGTCAATGGAAAATGGAAAGCATTGTTGATATCGAAAGTCCCGTTGACCCTAAGGGTATCATTTTCAAAATCGCCGTATATCAATGGTGTCGTTGAACCTGAATTTTCAATATAGAGTTTATTGCTGCCGGTTTCGCTGTATCCTGCCTGATAGCCAATGAATACATTACCGGATTTATCGTGCAAAGTATTGCCTTGACCCGCTTGACAACCTATGATGGTGTTTTGGGAACCATCCTCGTTATAATAATTCGCCATATAGCCCATGGCGGTGTTGCTGTTACCGAAACTATTCCCGGCAAGTGCACTGCACCCGACGGCTGTATTATAATTTCCATTAAAGTTGTTCATCATGGCCGAAAAACCCACCGCCGTGTTGTTAATGCCATAGGAATTGGAATATAAAGCGTCGGCTCCACAGGCGGTATTGTAAGATACTTGATTGTGATGAAGAGCATTGTACCCACTGGCTGTGTTATAATATCCTTCAAAATTTTGGTATAAGGAACCAGACCCGATAGCAGTGTTATAACCGCCACTTATATTATTATACAGGGCCAAGGCTCCGGAAGCGGTATTATATCCTGCAGTGGTATTATTATACAGTGCCTGGTAACCCGTAGCAGTGTTATTTGTTCCTGTAGAGGTCTTTAATAAGGAATAACTCCCGACCCCAGTATTGAATTCCCCTGTTATGGTATATACAAGACTGCCATGTCCTACCCCGACATTATAATTACCTGATCCATTGTCATTAAGTCCCGCGCCGGATCCCAGGAAAACGCTGCCACCCCCCGTTTTGCCGTCGCTCAGGTCATTGATCTGGATGGCCCCGGCATCGCCGGACCAGTGCAAGTTTCCGCTGCCGTCTGTCTTCAACACCTGGCCACTGGTTCCATCTGTAACTGGAAAATGATAAATTCCCTTGATATCCAGTGTCCCGTGCACCCTGAGCAGTTCATTATCGAACTCGCCGTAAATGAGTGGTGCAGTAGTATCGGAGTTAGCGATGTAAAGCCGGTGAGATGCTATCTCCTGAGCACCTGCATAAAAACCTATGAAAACACTGCTGTCACCTGACAGATTATTCAACCCAGCTTTTCTGCCCAGAAAGGTATTGCAGGAGCCGTTATCATTGTTGGCTCCGGCAGAAGTCCCCAGGAAAACATTTTCCTCGCCTGTGGTATTATAGAGCCCGGAAGTGGCACCCACCATCACGTTAAAACGACCGGTATCATTACGTATGCCAGATCCATGACCCAGGAAAACATTAGCTCTTCCGGTGGTATTTAAATTACCTGCCCAGTTGCCCATAAAAAGATTAGCGTCACCTGATGTCGTTAAGTAGCCTGCTGCATCACCGATGAAAATATTATCATTTGAATTCGTTGTACTATACCCTGCCCGGTATCCAACGAACACATTTCGCATTCCGCTGTTTGATACCCCGGCACTGTCTCCCAGGAAAGTGTTTTCCTGGTAATTACTGATTTCCAGTCTGCTTGCATTAAACCGGAGCATCTTTGTATCAAATTCTCCATATACCAAAGGTTTATCTGTTTCCGAATTGGAAATATAGAGCCTGTGGGAGGCCGTGTCATTCTGCCCTGCCCTGAAACCGATCATCACACTGCTGTCGCCTTTATTATATCTCCCGGCACTACCACCCACAAAGACATTGCTCGATCCATGGTTCAAAGCCCCGGCGGCATAACCGTGAAAACAATTGTATATTCCTGTGTCGTTTTCATAACCACTGAATGCCCCAAAATAGCTGTTCAAACGTCCGGTAGTATTATAAACCCCGCTTGAGCCACCGAAAAACGAATTGGCCCGGCCGGTGGTGTTTTTCCAGGCCGACCAGGATCCTACCGCAGCATTGTGATACCCCCCCGTGTTATCATAACCGCTTGAATCACCAATGAATACATTTTCATAACCGGTAGTGTTATGATATCCGGCCTGGTAACCTATGAAAATATTTCTTACTGCATCAGGATTACCATTGATGTTCCATCCGCAACTGTCCCCGATCAGAACATTATGCTGTGGATTAACGATTTCAAACCGGTCCGCCTCAAACCGGAAGCGTTCTTCCTCATTAAGCAAAATCTTAACGGAAGATTCCTGGGCGTTTAATTGCATGGTACATAGTATCAAAAGCACGCCTGCAAAGAATAAATTTTTCATGACTTCTCATATTTGGTCAATAATCTATAATTGAATATTTCTTCGAACAAGCATTAAAAATGCTAAAGATATACACCTTCTTATCGATTTGCAATAAATATTTACACTTTTTTATATTCGAATATGACACTTCATCTCATTTAACCGCCGACTGCCGACTTTTTCCTACCTTTGCACCCTCATTTTAAAAAAATGGCAACTTCGGGCAGCATGACAAGCAAATACAAAGAGTATAAAGGGCTCAGCCTGACACGCATCGGCGAGGAGATCAACGAGTACTGGCAACAGCACGGGACTTTCGAAAAGAGCGTTCAGATCAGGAAAGGGCACAGGGAGTTTGTATTTTACGAAGGACCACCGTCGGCCAACGGCAAACCGGGCATCCACCACGTGATGGCCCGGGCGATCAAGGACATTTTCTGCCGCTATAAAACGCTCAAGGGTTACCTGGTGGAGCGCAAAGCGGGTTGGGATACCCACGGCCTGCCCGTCGAGATCGGCGTGGAACAGACCCTCGGCATTACCAAGGAAGATATCGGGAAGAAGATCTCGGTGGAGGAATATAACCGCACCTGCAAGCAGGAGGTCATGAAATACAAGGACCTCTGGGACGATCTGACGGTAAAAATGGGCTACTGGGTCGACCTCGACCATCCCTATATCACCTTCGACAACAAATACATCGAAACGGTATGGTGGCTGCTGAAACAGCTTTATGACAAGAGCCTGCTCTATGAAGGCTACACCATCCAGCCCTATTCCCCGGCTGCCGGCACCGGCCTGAGCTCGCATGAGCTGAACCTGCCCGGCGCCTACAAAGAGGTGAAAGATCTGACCGTGACGGCCCAGTTCAAACTGATCCGCAACCAGGAATCGGAATTCCTTTTCAAAGATACCCACGGCGACGTGTTCATCCTGGCCTGGACCACCACGGCCTGGACACTGCCTTCCAATACGGCGCTGGCCGTCGGCAAGAACATAGAATACGCCCGGGTGAAAACCTTCAATCCTTATACCCATCTGCCCGTCACGGTGATCCTCGCGAAAGATCTGCTGCCAAATTTCTTCCCGGAGAAAAATGCAGAACTTAAACTGGAGGAATATGAACCGGGGCAGAAAGCCATCCCGTTCCAGGTAATCGATACTATCAAGGGGAAGAAGCTCGCCGGCCTGCGCTATGAGCAGCTCCTGCCATACGCACAGCCCGAAACCGGCGACGCCTTCAAAGTGCTCCTGGGCGATTTTGTCACCACCGAAGACGGCACCGGCATCGTGCATATCGCGCCGAGCTTTGGCGCCGACGACTTCAAGGTAGCCAAAGAAAACGGCATCGGGGCATTGACGATGGTTGACAAGCTGGGCAAATTCATCGATGCGATGGGAGAGTTCGCCGGCAGGTACGTCAAACAGGAGTACGACCCCCAATTTGACCCGGCAAATGACGACAGCGTGGATGTCGATATCATCGTCAAACTGAAAAAGGAAAACCGGGCATTCAAGACTGAAAAGTACGAGCACAGCTATCCCCACTGCTGGCGCACCGACAAGCCCATCCTTTATTACCCGCTCGATTCGTGGTTCATCAAAACCACGGCTTACAAGGAAAAGATGATGGAGCTGAACAAGACCATCAACTGGAAGCCCGTTTCAACCGGTATCGGGCGCTTCGGCAACTGGCTGGAGAACCTGGTCGACTGGAACCTTTCACGCTCCCGTTACTGGGGCACCCCCCTGCCGATCTGGGTGACCGAGGACAGGACCGAGTTCCGTTGCATCGGCTCGGTGGAAGAGCTTAAAAAAGAGATCGGGAAGTCGGTTGAGGCCGGTTTCATGCAGAAAAACCCGCTGGGAAAGTTTGTCCCGGGAGATTTTTCTTCAGAAAACTATGAAAGTTTCGACCTGCACCGGCCCTATGTGGATGAAATTGTCCTGGTCTCCACGACAGGCAAGAAAATGATCCGCGAAACCGACCTGATCGACGTATGGTTCGATTCGGGCGCCATGCCCTATGCCCAGTTCCACTACCCCTTCGAGAACAAAGAACTGGAACACTATTTCCCGGCCGATTTCATCGCCGAGGGGGTGGACCAGACGCGCGGCTGGTTTTTTACCCTGCACGCCATAGCCGTCATGCTGTTCGATTCCGTCTCTTTCAGGGCCTGCGTCTCCAACGGGCTGGTCCTCGACAAGGAGGGAAACAAGATGTCGAAGCGGCTCGGCAATGCTGCGGATCCTTTTGAAACGATCGCAAAGTACGGCCCCGACGCCACCCGCTGGTATATGATGACCAACGCCCAGCCATGGGACAACCTGAAGTTCGACCTGGAAGGGATCGCCGAAGTGCAAAGGAAATTTTTCGGAACGCTCTATAATACGTATGCGTTTTTCGCGCTCTACGCCAATATCGACGGTTTCAGCTATGCTGAGGAGGAGGTCCCTTTCGGGAGAAGGCCTGAGATCGACCGCTGGATCCTATCGGAACTCCATTCGCTGATCCGGAAGGTGGAAAGTTATTATGAAGATTTCGAACCGACCAAAGCAGGGCGCGCCATCCAGGATTTCGTGATCGACCATCTCAGCAACTGGTACGTCCGGCTTTCCAGGCGCCGTTTCTGGAAAGGGGAATATTCGGAAGACAAAATCGCCGCCTACCAGACGCTATACCGCTGCCTGGAGGTGGTGGCCCAGCTCGGATCCCCCATCGCCCCCTTCTTCATGGAGCGCCTGTTCACCGATCTGAACAGCGTCACCGGCCGGGTGGCGTCCGACTCGGTACACCTGAGCGATTTCCCGGTGGCCGACGAAAGCGTCATCGACCTTGATCTGGAAGAGCGGATGGAACTGGCCCAAACGGTTTCCTCCATGATCCTTTCCCTGCGGAAACGCTCCGGCATCCGCGTCCGCCAGCCACTCAACAAGATCATGATCCCCATCCTGAGCGAGCACGACCGCAACCAGCTCAAGGCCGTGGAGAACCTGATCCTTACCGAGGTGAATGTGAAGGAGATCGAATATCTCACTGAAACCTCCGGCATCCTGGTCAAGAAGATCAAGCCCAATTTCAAGGTTCTGGGTCCGCGCTTCGGCAAGCTGATGAAGCCAATCGCTGCAGCCATCTCCGCTTTCACACAGGAGCAGATCAGCCGAATTGAAAACGAGGCGGTATATACATTGCAGGTGGAAGGTGAAACGGTAGAGATCACCCTGAATGATGTAGAGCTCACCACGGAAGATATCCCCGGCTGGCTGATCTCATCCTCCGGCAACATGACCGTGGCCCTCGACATCAACATTACGGAAGACCTTAAGCTGGAAGGTTATGCCAGGGAGCTCATCAACCGTATCCAGAACATCCGCAAAGACCGCGATTACGAGGTAACGGACAAGATTCGCGTGCAGGTGGAAAAAACCGAAATGCTGAAAAAAGCCATCGATAAGAATTTTTCCTATATTTGCGCCGAAATTCTCGCCGAATCGCTTGATTTAGTGGAGAAAATCGATCCCGCCCATCGCATTTCACTGGAATTGACAGAAGATTTGTCGGCGGGAATTCATATTGAAAGAGTTATTCATTAATTTTAGCTGTTATAACCGATAAAACCTTGAGCCATGACTGATCCGAAAAAGACGAAACTGGAGGCCCCTGAAAAGCTCAGGTATTCCGATGAAGAACTGGAGGAGTTTAAAGCCATCATCCTTGCGAAACTTAATAAAGCGCGGGAGGACCTGAAGATGCTGATGGAAACCTTTCATCTGGACGGGGAACATGGTACCGATGACACATCACCCACCTTCAAGATCCTTGAAGAGGGTTACCAGGTGATGTCGAAAGAGGAAAACAGCCGGCTGGCGGCACGGCAGCAGAAATTCATCAATAACCTGGAAAATGCTTTGCTGCGCATTGAGAACCAAACCTACGGGGTATGCCGCGCGACAGGCAAGCTGATCTCCAAGGACAGGCTGAAAAGCGTTCCGCATGCCACACTAAGCATTGAGGCAAAGCGCAACCAGCATCTGAGGCCTTGAAAAAATCGCTTTTTATCATCCTGCTGGTATTGATTTCTGACCAGATCCTGAAGATCTGGATCAAGACTACCATGACCCTCGGACAGGAAATCCATGTCTTTGGCAACTGGTTCATCATCCATTTCACTGAAAATGAGGGGATGGCTTTTGGGCTGAGTTTCGGCGGGGAAACCGGCAAACTGATCCTGAGCCTTTTCCGGATCATCGCCGTGATCATCATCGGAATTTACATTTACCGCCTGCAGAAAAGATCAGCACACCCCGGGCTTATCATCACCTTCTCGCTGATCTTTGCCGGGGCGCTGGGTAATATCATCGACAGCGCTTTTTATGGCCTGATCTTCAGCCAGAGCAGCTATCATACCGTGGCAACCATCTTCCCGCCAGATGGCGGTTACAGTTCCTTCCTTCATGGAAAAGTGGTGGATATGCTTTACTTTCCCATCATCCAGACCAACCTTCCGCAATGGTTCCCCATCAATGGCGGGCAGCAGTTCATCTTCTTCCGCCCTGTATTCAACATTGCCGACAGCGCCATTACCACCGGCGTCTTAATGCTTCTCTTCTTTCAGAAAATATTCTTCAGTAAAAAACCAACATCACCGGATATCATCACAGAATAAAGCTTATTGCCGGCTTGCATAAATTGATTAATTACTTAATTTTTACTACCTTTGCATTTCTTTTAAAATTTGCAAGCCTTTGAATATGGATAAAAAAAGGGTTCTCTTCGTTTCTCAGGAAATCACACCATACCTTGAAGAATCACACATCGGTTCAATCGGCCGGCACCTGCCGCAGGGAATACAGGAAAGGGGAAGGGAAATCCGGACCTTCATGCCCCGTTACGGAAACATCAATGAACGACGAAACCAGCTCCACGAAGTCATCCGCCTGTCAGGTATGAACCTGATCATCGACAACAACGACCATCCCCTCATCATCAAAGTGGCATCCATCCAGCAAGCCCGCATGCAGATCTATTTCATCGACAATGAAGATTTCTTTATGCGAAAGGCAACGCTGTATGATAAGAATGGGAAATCTTTTCAGGACAACGATGAGCGGGCGATCTTTTTCGCCAGGGGCGTATTGGAGACGGTCAAGAAACTGGGCTGGGGCCCTGATATCATCCACTGTCACGGGTGGTTCACCAGCCTTGTCCCGCTTTA
Organism: Bacteroidales bacterium; assembly: GCA_019429045.1. GTDB lineage: Bacteria > Bacteroidota > Bacteroidia > Bacteroidales > JAGOPY01 > JAGOPY01. Next base: position 3,234 of record JAHYJL010000018.1, on the reverse strand, counting down.
CGCAAAAAAGTCATACCGTGATAATCCGCTGTTCGCCGAAACGAAAATCGTCCTTTCGATTTATGATGATGATTTTAAAGAGGAACTGGCACCGGGTATGGCAAAAAAAATCAAATACGACGGCATCACAAAACAGGACCTGGCATACTATAAGAAGACCGATTACGTTAGTTTGCTGAAAGCTGCCATGGAATATACGGATGGCATTATTATCGGCAGTCCGAAAATCAATAAAGAAATAATGGAATACATCAGGAAAATTAACAAACCGGTACTGGAATACCAGGATATGGACCATTATATTGACACCTATTCCGATTTTTACGATAAAATACTGGTTGAAGAAAGCGTATCCACCCGCTGAGTTAGAATTGCAAGCCATATCTCCCCGAACCATACCCGATATGCAAATGCCGAAACTGATAAAATGGTCGCCCGCCTTTCTGCTGATAGCGGCCATTGTTTTGTTAATAGGTTGCAGGAAAGACCTGAACGAAGTAGGGATTGACATTCAACCGCCAGGTGATAAGCTGAATGTGTTATCAACTGATACAACCCTGGTCATCGCCTCCTCACAGCTCCTGGATTCAATTAAAACCGATGAAACCTCTGTCAGCCTGCTGGGCAGTATTATCGACCCGGTCTTCGGAAAATCAACGGCCAGTTTCTACACCCAGTTCAGGCTTTTCCGAACCGGCTTCAGCTTCGGCACCAACCCGGTAGCCGATTCCCTCATTCTTTCACTTGAATATGCGAACCACTACGGTGATTCAGCCACAATACTGACAGTGAAAGTATTTGAACTGGATGAAAGGATTTACATTGACTCATCATATTACTCCCATCAGACTGCAGCCGTAAAACCAACTCTTCTGGCTCAGAAAACTTTCACACCCGATTTTAAAAACAAGGTCATTGTAGGCCCCGACACGCTTGACCCTCACCTGCGCATTAACCTTGGGGAACTGACCACCGACCTGATGGACAGGCTGATCGATATTCCTTCCGACAGTATGGCCACCAATGCAAGCTTCCTGAACTACTTCAAAGGACTATACCTGACAGTTGAAGATGTTACCAGTGGTGGTATCATCATCTATTTTGATCTTTTATCAGATTTGTCGGGTATGAAAATATATTATCACAATGACAACAGCGACTCTTTATCATACGATTATGTCATAAACTCCAGCACGGCGCGCTTTGGCAACTTCGTACACGATTACAGCCTGGGGGATCCCGCTTTCCGGGCACAGGTGCTGGATAATGACTCCTCGCTCGGCCAGCAGATCTGCTATGTGCAGGCACTCGGCGGCGTCAAAACAAACATCCGTTTCCCCAATATCAGGCATTTTTATGACGACGGCAAAATCGCCGTTAATGAAGCCCGGTTGTTCCTGAGGACCTATGAAGAGGATCCCGGCCTGCCGCTGGCCAAATTCCTGATCCTGGTTACCCGGGACAGCGTTGGAGGCTTTTCATTACTGGGTGAACAACTGGAAGGAACCACCTTTTTCGGAGGATATTATGACGAGAGAAGCAGGGGGTATTGGTTCAGGATTACCAGCACGATACAGGAGCTGATGCGATCGGACAAGCCTGATTATGGCTTTGACCTCTACCTTTCCGGAGGGTCCGTCAATGCCGAAAGGGTATTGCTCACCGGAACCGCACCGCAATCACCTGCCGATCCTGCGGACCGGATGAAACTGGTGGTCACCTATACACGGCTTGAATGAGCTACGGTTATTGGTTTTTATTCTGGATTTGTTGCTAAGTTTGCCAGGAATATTTAAAAACATAAGTTATGTGTGGAATTGTCGCCTACCTGGGCGAAAAAGAGGCATATCCCATTTTGATCAAAGGACTATATCGCCTTGAATACCGGGGATATGACAGTGCGGGAATGGCTATCCTGAACGATGACCTGAGGGTTTTCAAAACCAAAGGGAAGGTTGCCGACCTGGAGGAGCATACACGGCACATGACTTTGCGCGGCACTGTGGGCATTGCCCATACACGCTGGGCCACCCACGGGGAGCCCAATGACATCAATGCCCACCCGCATTATTCCAAATCGCGCAATCTAGCCATTATCCATAACGGTATCATTGAAAACTACCTCACGCTGAAAAAAGAGCTGATCAACCGGGGTTATCAGTTTACCAGCAACACCGATACGGAAGCGTTGGTGCACCTGATTGAAGACATCCAGGTGCATGAGGAGGTAGAACTTGTGGAAGCTGTCAGGATCGCTTTGAACCAGGTGGTGGGCGCATATGCCATCGTGGTCATCTCGAAAAACCATCCCAACATGCTGATCGCGGCTCGCAAGAGCTCCCCGCTGGTGGTCGGCATCGGCGCCGGCGAGTTCTTCATCGCTTCGGATGCCACCCCGATCGTGGAATACACCAAGGATGTCGTATACTTGAACGATGAAGAGCTGGCCATCCTTCAGAAAAATAAGCCACTCAAAATCAAGACAATAAAAAATAAGGATACAACTCCATATATCGAAAAGCTGGAGATGAACCTGAGCGCGCTGGAAAAAGGGGGTTATAAGCACTTCATGCTGAAGGAGATCTTCGAGCAGCCCCGTTCTATCCGCGACAGTATGCGGGGCAGGCTGCGGCTTAGCGAGGGCACCGTTTCGCTGGGCGGGATCGTCGACTACGAGCAGAAACTGGTCAATGCCGACCGGATCATCATCGTAGCCTGCGGCACCTCGTGGCACGCCGCCCTGGTCGGGGAATACCTGATCGAAGAGCTGGCCAGGATACCGGTGGAGGTGGAATATGCTTCGGAGTTCCGATACCGCAATCCTATCCTATGCGAGAAAGACGTAGTGATCGCCATTTCCCAGTCGGGCGAAACGGCCGACACCCTGGCGGCCATCGAGCTGGCCAAGGTACGCGGCGCCACCATCCTCGGGATTTGCAACGTGGTGGGCTCTTCCATCGCCCGGGCCACCCATGCCGGTTCTTACACCCATGCCGGGCCGGAGATCGGTGTAGCCTCGACAAAGGCATTCACCGCCCAGGTCACTGTCCTGACCATGCTTGCCCTGACCATCGCCCACCGCAAAGGGACGGTCCCCAAATCGCGCTTTCTGAGAATAATGCACGAACTGGACCAGATACCCGAAAAGGTTGTCAGGACCCTTAAAGTGGATCCCGTGGTGCAGGAAATCGCCGCCTTGTACAAGAACCATCGCAACTTCCTCTACCTGGGGCG
>JAHYJL010000017.1 GCA_019429045.1 Bacteroidales bacterium | reverse complement strand
CTTTGGCGCTGCTGGTGAAAGAGAAATTCAACCTGGTACTGATGGACATCCGGATGCCGGGGATCGATGGGTATGAAACGACCCGGAGGATTCGGCAACTCGACAATGAGAACGCCCATGTGCCGGTCATTGCCCTGACGGCCAGCGTGATCCGGAGCGACATTGACCACTGCCTTGAGGCGGGTATGAACGGTTATGTTCCCAAACCTGTTTCCAGGAGCATCCTGGCAAAAACCATCCGTGACCTGCTCAATATCCCAACGGGCAACCGCTTCAAGGCGGAAGAAGCTAAAACGGAGAATTTTCTGACCGGGCTGCCGAACAGGCCTGCCTGGTCAGATCGTCTTTTTGACCTTTGTAACGGGAAGAAAGAACGGTTTATCCAGTTACTGAACCTTGTCCTGGAGCAATCGGTTACCGAGACAGGGAACTGGCAGGAATGGATCGATCAGAAACAGAACGAGCCCCTGGCATTTTCAATCCACAGGCTGTTGCCGACCATCCGGATATTTCTGGATGAAAAGATGACATCCCTGGCAGTGTTGCTTGACCAGGAATTACGTGAGGGATGGTCGGAGGGCCATGAAGAGCAAATACTGTTGCTGAAGCAGGAGATTGCCAATTTATATGAGGAGGCTGAGGTTATGAGGAGAGGAATGGACGATTGAATATGGACGATGGACGATTGAACATTTCCAATGATCCATGTCCATGTTAAATCACCCAAATTTTCAGGCTCTACCCGATGCCATTGAAGTACCTGATCTGTGGTCTGAATCTTGGGAGGTATTATGCCAGAGTCCCGGGAAGGCAAAGGCATCAATAATTTTCCCTTTCAGAGTTGATAATCAGGATGAAAAAATATAAAATATATCTGGAAATCGCTTAATTTTGCAAAAAACAGATTGATCTGATGAAATTTGTTTACTCAAACCATGCTTTGGAGCAGATTAAAAGAAGAAATCTCAGTCAGAACCTGGTAGAAGAAGTACTAAAAAGTCCGGAGAGTATTATTAGTTCTGGAAATCTCAAAGTATTTCAATCTGTAATTAAAACGGAACAATCAAAAAGGTTTTTATTACGGGTATTCGTAAATACAGGAAAATTGCCGGCAACAGTTGTTACGGTTTATAAAACTTCTAAAATTGAAAAATATCATGAAGGTAAAATATGACAAACTCGTAGATATACTTTACATTTCGTTCAGCGATCAGGAAGTGCATGAAAGTGATGAAGAAAAACCCGGTGTAATCATTGACTATTCGGAGGATGGAGCTGTCGTTGGAATTGAAATCCTAAATGCTTCCAGGCAGATGTCAAATCCTGCTAAAGTTGAATATGAGGTTGCGGAATAATTAATCATCCCTTAAATCAATCCCAATGCTCAATCGTCCATGCTCAATGCTCAATCGTCCATGTTTCCGCTTTTGATATGCACATCCCGCTGCGGATAGGGGATCTCGATATTGTTCTCTTTGAATTTCCTGAAGATTTCGTAATACAGCTGGCTTTTCAGTACTTTGGGCTTGTCGCTGTATTCGGATGTCCAGATCCGGAGAATGAAATTCAGGCTGCTGTCGGCATAATCGTCGAAAAGTACATCCGGGCGCGGTTTTTTCAAAACACCGGAATTGTGATCCGCGACCTCGATCAGGACCTTCCGGATCACCTCCGGGTCTTCTTTGTAAGAAACCCCGACGGGAAAGTTCAGCCGGACGTTCCGGTTGTTGTGGCTCCAGTTGATGACCCTTTGATTGATGAAGTCGGAATTGGGCACGATGACGGCAATATTGTCATTCGTGATCAGGGTAGTAGACCGGGCGGAGATTTTGGAGATGTTGCCGGAGAGCTGGTCGTCCAGTTCCACCCTGTCGCCTACCTTCACCGGCCTTTCGAACAGGATGATGATCCCGCTGATGAAATTGTTGGTGACGTTCTGCAAGCCAAAACCGATACCGATCCCCAGTGCGCCCATCATCAGCCCCAGTGCGCTTAAGTCTAAGCCGGTCGTCTGGAATATGATGAACAGCCCCACGATGATCAGTATATAGCGCACAATGGTACCGATGGCCAGGCTGACCCCGATGTCGAAATCATAGCGGGGAAAAACTTTCTTTATCAACAGTCTTTTAATCCAGGCCGACAAGTAGAACAAGATGAATATGGCAATAATGATTAATACCACGGATCGGGTGGTAACCGGGCTTTCCCCTAGGTGGAACAGTTCGATCTGCCAGGTGTTTTTCAGCCAGTGGGCAACTTTATCCATTAGATTCATTTGATAATATGAACTGATAGGCACGAGCAAAGTTATCAAAATTTGTTTAAATATTATACCGGACGTCACCCTCCACTCGTGTAAAAAAGGTATTTTTACAAAAAAATTCACATGAAAAAATCTACCTATCTGTTCATGTTAATCGTTATGGTGGTGGCCGGCACACTCCATGGTCAGGACACCGCCATGGACTTCGACCAGAAGGACTGCTCGGGCATTCAGCACCATCTTTTCTCCGAGCTGGATGCCGGAAAGGTGGTCATCATTGAATTTATCATGCTCAATTGCGCCCCCTGTATCGTGGCTACAAGGGCCCTGGAAGATATTATCAAACCTTATGAAACATCCCATCCCGGCAGGGTGGTCATCTATTCGTTCGGCTACCTGAATGTTTACACCTGTCCGCAATTGACCGCCTGGGTGCAGAACAACACCTTTAACCATCCTATCTTCAGTTCGGGCGAAGCCATGATGAATTATTACGGGGGGATGGGAATGCCCACATTTGTAATTGTCGGTTCCAACGAACATAAGGTCTATTATAAAGGTATTGGTTATACTTCGGCACAGGACATCATGATCAAAAATGCGATCGATCAGGCCCTGCTGTATAACCCTACGGGGATGGCTGAGGATTCAGAACATGCATTCAGTATCTATCCGTCTGTATTCAGCGATTATTTGATTGTGGAAACCGGGCCTGGCCGGCACAGCTATGAAATTGTGCTGTCTGATCTTGCCGGGCGACAGGTTTTCAGGGCCCCGCTTGCTGATAATGGCCGGTCTGATCTTTCCGTTGCCGGTCTTCCACAGGGAATGTATATCGCCCGGTTGCAATATGGTTCAGGCATTTACGGAGGGGTTAAGTTGATCCGCCGGTGAAAATCTTTTTCTTATTGCTCAATATCAGACCATTGAAAGCTCTTAGCCTGCTCACGGTAATGCTCCTGCTACTCCAGCTGAAGGCGGAAGCGCAATGCTGTTCCCCGGGAACCCCTGTGTCGGGCAGTGAATATGTGGGCATCACACCGGTCAGGACAATCCGGTCCATCACGTTTTACCGACACAGTTTTTCGGATACATACTACGAGGGAGGGGAAGTATCGGGTTACCAGGGAACGACGGCAGGGTTTGATTATATCGGCGAAGTTTTATCCTATGGTATACTGAACAGGCTATCCGCAGAGCTGGAACTGGGCTGTTTCGTCAACAGGTTCCAGAATAGCGATGTATTGGGCAGGTTCACGACACATGGATTTTCCAACGCGGTCGTAACGGCCAAATACGCAGCGGTTAAGATCAAAGACAATCTTGAACTGACCGTTGGCGCCGGTGCAAAGCTGCCTGTTTCAAGGAAGATCTTCGGGGATGAGTACGGCGTGCCATATCCGCAGGAGATACAGCCATCCACAGGTGCTTACGGATTTGTAGGGCAGCTGTTCTTTCATTACAGCATGGAGCAGAAATGGAAGCTGATCGTATTGAACCGGTATGAAATCAACGGCTATAACGCTGAAAATTACCGGTTTGGCGACACATGGATCGCTTCTGTTTATATTGGCCGGACCTTTGCCAGGCACTGGACGGCCACCTTGCAGCTTCGCAGTGAATTCCGCCTGGAGGACTGGCAGGGGGAGGCCCGTTACCTCGCCACCGGCGGCGAAGTTTTATTCCTGTCACCACAGATCAGCTATACCTTCAAACCGAAGCTTACATTATCCGTTACCGGTGATATCCCGGTATACAGGAACTACAACGGTATTCAGCTAAGTCCGAAGTATGCCATCGGGATCAGCCTGGTGAAAGATTTCTGTTTATAATTTATCTGATGATGATTTTTCTGGAAAATGCACTTCCATCTTTCAATACCACTCTCAGTGCATAAATTCCTGCATTTAATTCAGGAATTTCTAAAAGAATTATTGTATCCGGAGTATTGATGGAATAACTATTTACTTTCCTGCCGTCTGAAGCAAATAATGCCATCTGTGTGGCCGTGGCAGGCCGCGTAAATTCGATGAAAATCAAGTTAGTGGCCGGATTGGGATAGACGCGTGCGAAGATTTCATTTTCCCGGATACCGAAAGGTGTCGCCCAATGATCCTTCAATTGCCTGACCTGGGGTATCGGGATCTCCCTGTCCCATATTTTCACCTCGTCTATACTGCCCCGCCATGAATAGAGGGTTTCCGTATTGTCCATGCGTCCGATGGTAAGGGGCTTGGTGGAAGTTAATACCGGACCCGAGAATGCACTGAAAGTATCGGGTTCGCCGTCGATATACAATTCCATGGAATAGCCGGTATAAAGCGTCGTTACGTGGTAGTAACGGTTCAGTTCAATGGGGTTCGAACTGTCCAGGTCGGCGACACCTGTTTCTGTTTTCACGGTCCATCGCAAGTGGCCTTCGGGGGTGACAGAGAGCTTGTAACGTTGCTGCCATGATCCATGCGAAATGACAAATCTCTCGGAACCGAGCATTTCACATTTCAACCAGCAGCTCATGCTGATGGCATCGCTGAAATTCAGGTCTTCGTGATTATCGGTGTAGATGATGTTCTGTCCGCTGGTAAAGCGGTATGCCGATGCAGGCTTTCCCCGGGCGTCCGCTGTTTTGGTCACGCCGCTGGCGGTGGCATGGAAGCGGTCGGCAGCCATATTTTTATCATCGGTATCGAAAGGGTACCAGATCAGGGGATTCTGAAAGGGCAGGGTGGTGTCTTTCACCAGCAACCCTGCTGTAACGGTTGTAGAGAGCAGGTCCTGATTGGTTACTTCCACCGTGATAGTACCCGCGGTGGGGGAGGCGGGCGCCAGCCAGGTAACAGTGCTGCCGGTTGTTTGCTGGAGGGCGCCGATGGAGGCGCTCCAGGCAAATTGCAGGATATCTCCCGGCGCCGGGTCAGCCAGCGCGGTGAAGGTGTTCGTTTCATTCACGGCGGTGTATTTTGCACCGGCCTGGATCCCATGCACCACCGGCGGGGAGGGGATGTATTCCACCACCTGCAGGTGCAGCGTATCCTCCGCTGACTGGCCGTTGGCGCTGATCCTGCATTTGATGATGAGATTTGAAGGTGAAGCGGGAGCGGTCAGTGTAGCGGGCGACTGGTACTGCCCAACAACCGGGATATCGTCGAGGTACCATTCATACTGCACCGGATCACCGGGGTTTACGTTGCCCGGTTCGCACCAGGCCGGAAACTGGGTGTTAACGATTACCTGGCGCTGCTCCGTCGACAGCGATTTGATGCGCAGGCTGCCCGAATAGTTGTAACCGTAATAATAATCAAGGATATACTCACCGATATAGAGCCGCCCGTTGCGTGGTTCGGGTTCCTCCACGGCGGGGTACATTCTGATCAGCCGGGCCTCGCCGGCAGGGATATTCAGCATAAAGGTCCCTGATGCGGAGGAGTGCAGGATAGTTTCGGTGAGGGTTTCATAAATCCCGTATGTTCCGTCGGGTAATATGACCTGGATTTGTTGTACGGTTTGCAGCGGGTTGAAGTACAGGTAAGAAGGCAAAACATTGTCTCCGTAAAAATCAGTCTTATTCAAATCAATCTGCAGGATTTCAGGGACATTGGTAGTTTTAACAACGGCTGCCAGGTATCCGACGCTGGACCCGCTGTAGAGCGACAGGTTGGTAGCCGCCCATCCGCCGGCGATGGCATCGCCCCTGGCGAAGGGCGATTTTCCCTGCCACACTTCTTTCATCGACTCGTAGGGTATGCAGGCCTGCGGGTCATTGGCCGAAGCCCAGGCGTAAGAGTCCTGGTGGCTCTCCGGCAATGCGTTCCAGTAGAAAAGACGGCTGGCATTGGTGACGTTCAGCAGCCATTTGGCGATGTCCCGGGCATAGCGCTTATCATACTTGGGAAGCGGCGCCAGCGCAGCGGCTTGCTGAAAGCCATTCATTACGAAAGCGTAGTCATTACCGCCGTCATTGGCCTCGCCGATCAGGCCCGATACATCATACCCTCCCCAGCTGCCGACAATAGCGCCCCAGTCTCTGAGCGCGCCCCGGTCGAAACACCAGTCGAGCATCTTTTGCAACGGATAGGTTGTCCCTTCAACAGCGTTCATCCGGGCTGCAACAAGCGTCCCGTAAGACAGCTGCAATTCGTAGGAAGGGTTGTTTTCCCATTCTTCCAGGAATTCCATGGCGAGCTGGGCCCCTTCGAAATATTTTCTGTCACCGGTTTCCGAATAGGCATGGTATAGCAGCCAGGCGATGCTCCCGGCTGATTCGGGCTCCGGGACGCCGGTGGTGAGCGGCATGCCGGTGGCCAGGTTGAAGGCACGGTAATTCATATAGGGGGCGGTCCAGGGCGTGGTGCCGCCACCCAGCCGGCGCACGCAAAAAAGCCAGCGGTCGGCGACCGAGATAAACTGGCTGTCGAATTCAGGCGCTGCATCGGGATACATGGACCTGAGCTGATAGAAATAAACATTCGGCATCAGGTCGTACCACCAGTCGCTGCCGGAAGTGGCGAAATAATTGTTCAGGTAAACATCCTGGCCGTTTTTCAGGTTGAAGAAGTCTTTGGCCATGGCTACCCAGTTCATCCCGCCCTGGCTGCTCTTATCCACCCCGGCAAGGGAGGCTCCGATAATGGCGGGCAGGATATTGATCGCCTCGGCATGGTTGAGATGGCCGGCGGAGCCCACATACGAGTCCATGAACAGGGGTGTGTTGTCAGGGTAGTTGAACTGGCCCTGCGTACCCAGCCGTGAAAGCGGAAGGTACTGCCCTATCTTGTCCAGGTCGAAAACATAGCTGTCGTAATTGACGGTCACGGCTTGCCAGTCTCTGATCTGGAGCGGCGCTGGAAGATCGGGCATTTGGGTGACTCTGCTGATGCTAAGCTGGCCGGGCTGGGATATGGCCTGCTGGACCGTGAGCATTAATGCAAGTACCAGGAGGTGGTTTTTCATCTTTCATTGATTTAAAAACGGGACAGGCTCAATTCTCTGTTTCAACAGGTGAAATGATCGAGCCCGTCCCGAAGAAGTCTTACAATTATCTACTTAACCTGTTATTAAGGTTTCTCGTCGTTATAAAGTTTTGAAACCTGGCCATCTGACAGCGCTATGTTATAGATCTTCAGTTCATCAACAGCGCCTTTGAAATAGCCCAGGTTATCGGCAGTGGTCCATTCCATGAAATTAGCGGCAAGTTCAGCGTCTGTGGCAACGCAGCCGATGATGAACGGCTGGGGATCAGGACTTGTAAGTGTCTGGGTGAGCGGTCCGATGCCTTTGTCGGCTTCGGTCCAGGTTTTGGTAAGGGTGCCGTCGACATAGAACTTCAGTTCTTTGGTTGCACCATTCACCGACACCACAACATGGTTCCACTGACCCGGTTTTATGGAATTATCCAGTTCGTTATCGGCGTCGATGATGCCACCGTCCACCTTTTTGTAAGTGAAGAAGGGCTTTCCGCCTCCCTGGGTCTGCAGTTTGTATCCCTGCCAGTAGTTTTGCGAGATGATGTAGTTGTGTTCATATAACTCATCGGGTTTGATCCACACGGCAATGGTTATGTTGGCCGGCAGAAATGCGGTTGTGTAAGGTACTTCAAGGTGTGCGCCCTTGTTTAAGTAAACCCCGCCTCCTTTTATACCTGTGGTCCAGGTGGGCCAGGCAGCATCATTTCCAAGGATCACAGTGTTACCCCTGAAGAAGGTGGCGACATGTTTTACGGTGGAGAAGGCAGTGGCCGTGTTACCGCTTCCTTCGTCGAAGTTCCAGCCTGCGTTCAGATACAGGTCTTCGTCAATGTATCCGTAAGCCTGAGAATCAAATAGATTCATGGCTTCTGTCAGCTGGACCTTAAGGTTGTCGATCTCAGCTTGAGTAAGCTTTTCTGCCGCTGCGGTTTTAATGGTTTGCAGGGTGGTGTTGAAGTTGTCAATGGCTGACTGCGGATAATCAGCGGCAGTAGCGGCAGCGAGCATGGCTTCCGCATCTGCGATCAGGGCGTTGAGTTCTGTCTTGTCACCTTCGACGATGTCATCATCGTCATCCTTGCAGGATCCGATGATCAGCATGGAGCCCGCGATCAGCAGGATCAGCAGCGTTTGAATGTTCAATAAATTTTTAATTTTCATCTTTTTAAATTTTAAGTTAATAAATATTGAAGTTTATGTGGTTGCACGTATTTATTCAGATAATATATTTTAAAACTCCAAATATACAAAATATTTTCATTATTTTCAAGGGTTAATTCCCTGGTTAGCATCGATTTCCATTTGCGGTAATGGCTGATATCTTTTGGTTTCATAATTGAATCCGGGGCCCAGTGCGGTTTCAGCGGTTGTTTTTCCCCAGCGCATCAGGTCGAAGTAGCGGTGAAATTCCTGGCCGAGCTCGACCCTGCGTTCTTTCCGGATGGCATCCCGAAGCTGGTTCTGGTCAGTTGTGGTGATATCCGCCAGCAGGTCGGCCGGTGGCGTTCCGCTGAAGCTGGCCCGGGCGCGTTGCCTGATACGGTTCAGGTTTGCCCTGGCCGAATCGGCCTGCCCTGTTTCGAGGAATGCTTCCGCTTTCATCAGCAGCACATCGCCATAACGCAGGTAGATATAATTCAAGTCCCCGTCACCTTTCAGGGACGAAGGTATTTCGGAGAGGGGCTGCTGGTGTTTTTTTGTCAGGAACCCGGTGGGGGACCAGGAGGCGCTGAAAGGCTCATCATTGAGCCAGGGCTGGCCCTGGCGGCCCAGTGAAATGTCCAGCCGCGGATCCACTTCACCGGTGGCCGATTTTTCAAAAGCGTCCACCAGGCTCTGGGTCGGAGCGTTGAAATAGTATCCGCCTTCGATAGCGGGGGCAAACCATTGATTCAATGCGCTTCCTGTCAGCGGGTTTTGACCGGCCAGGTGCTGGATCTCAAAGATGGATTCTTCACTGTTCTCAAATGCCAGCTTGAAGTTATCGGCGTAATGGGGCAGGAGCTTATACATCCCGAGCGCATCCACCTGCTGGAAATAACTGAGGGCGGCAGCCCATCGGTGCTGGTACAGATTGGCTTTGCCGAGCATGGCCAGGGCGGCGCCGCGGGTGACACGCCCTGCATCGGAAGCAGTATAGGAAACCGGGAGGACAACGGCTGCTTCTGACAAGTCCTTTTCAATCTGCTGATAGATTTCAAAGTCATCGCTTAGCCCGATATGGACGGCTTCATAGGTGACCTGGGGTTGCAGTTTCAACGGAACTTTTCCAAAAACATTCACCAGGTTGAAATAGCAATATGCCCTGATAAATTTCGCCTCTCCGATGATACGGCTTTTCAGGCCTTCCTCCATGGGAACTCCCGGCACGTAAGCAATCACGTTGTTGGCCCTGGCGATTGCCTCATACATATAGGTCCAGTAATTGTTGATGATGCCATTATTGGCGTCGGCGGTAAATTCGTCAATATAACTGATCTCCGCCTGGTCACCCGGGTTTCCGCCTTTTACCGCATCATCCGATGCAACATCACCAAAAACCCATATTGCATTGTTGAAATTCCGAAAGGTGATGGCATGATACACGCCATTGATCGCCTGTATCGCCTGTTTGTCATTTTGATAAAAGGTGTCGGTGGAAAAAGTGCCTTTCAGTTCTTCGGTAAGAAAATCATTACAGGAACTGAATGATATCAGTGAAAGTAAGAGCCAGTATTTGATTGTTTTCATGACCATTTTAATTAAAAGGTGATATCAATTCCAAGCATTACGACCATTGCAGAGGGATAAGTTCCCCAGTCAATTCCGGCGGCGCGGTCGCCTTCGGTTTTGGAGTTGTCGCTGACGGTCATTTCCGGGTCCAGACCGGAAAATTTCGTCAGCGTGAGCAGGTTAGATCCTGATACATAGACCCTTGCCTGGGAGATCCTGATCTTTTCCAGCACGTTTTGAGGAATGTTGTAGCCCAGCTGGACATTCTTCAGCCTTAAGTAGGAGCCGTCTTCGAGGAAACGGGAGGAGGGACGGGCATTGTTTGATTTGGCGCTCCAGGATGCCCTGGGCTGGGTATCGGAGGTGCCTTCACCTGTCCATCGATCGTCGAAATAGCGCTGCGTTACGGGGAATCCGCGGTAATATCCCTCAATATCCTGGTTAATTTGCACATAGATCTTATTACCGTAAACTCCCTGGAAGAACATGACCAGGTCGAAGTTTTTATAATTGACACCGAGGTTCAGTCCCCCCATCAGCTTGGGCATGGCGCTGCCCAGGTGGACCCGGTCGAGGTTGTCGATGCGCCCGTCGCCGTTCTGGTCTTTGAATTTGACATCGCCGGGCCTGACATTGCTTCCCTGGTAAGCGGATAGCAGGATTTCGGTCTCGTTCTGGAATATCCCTTCCATTTCAAGCAGGTAGAATGATCCGATGGGTTGTCCGACCTCGGTCAGTGTGGCATAAACGCCCGATTCTACGCGTCCGCCGGCCAGCGGGGCGTCGAGTTCCAATACTTCGTTGTACATATAGGTCAGGTTGGCGCCGACCGAATAGCCCCAGGTGGGTTTTACCTTGCGGTAGAGGGCCTCCATTTCAACGCCGGTGTTCAGCACTGAGCCGCTGTTGATCCAGGCAGCTTCGGCATAGCCTGTAGAAGGAGGATTGGGCGCTTTAACAAGCATATCTTCGGTCACCTTGTAAAAGTAATCGAGCGAAACTGCCAGCGCCCCTTTCCAGAACCCTGCATCAATACCCGCATTGTACTGGTAGGAGGTTTCCCATTTCAGGTTCTCATTTCCGAGGGAAGTCTGGGCATATCCGCTGTTGGAAATGTTGCCGAAAGGATAGTTGAAATAGGGGGAGATCTGGTCGCTGTAAGCATAAAGCCCGATCTCCTGGTTCCCGATCGCCCCGTAACCGCCACGAAGCTTCAGGTTGTCAAGCCATTGCACATCCTTCAGGAAATTTTCCCGCGACATGACCCAGCCGGCAGAGAGGGAGTAAAAGATCCCCCATTTGTTCTTGCCCGTAAACCTGGAAGAGCCATCGTAACGCAGGGTCCCCGACAGGTAATATTTACTTCTGAAATCATAGTTTACCCTGCCGAAGAAAGAGGCCAGTTTTGAGGCATACTCGCTTTGGCTGCTGATCTGTGTGCCCAGCCCATTGCCGATGTAAATCAGTTCCGGTTGCTGGATCGGAAAATCGGAATCACTGGCATATAATGCTTTACCACTGTTCTTGATGGCTTCAAAACCGAGAAGGGCTGAAAAAACATGCGATTCCCCAAATGTTGTTTCGTAATTGAGCAGGTTGTTAAGGGTCCAGTTGAATGTCCTTTCATCACTGACCGACAAGCTGTTCACGGCATTGATGCGGTTGAATGTACCCCAGGTAGGATTAAAACGCCTTGTATCGGTATTTCTGAAATCCACACCGAAATTGGTGGTAAATTTCAGCTTTTCAGTGATCTTAGCCGTGAAATAGCCCTTGCCCATGTAAATATCATTTTTGAGGTTGTTTTCATTATAAGCGGCCATTCCGATAGGGTTATAACCATCACCGAGGAAAGAATCATAGATTTGGTCTCCGAAATATTCAGCCGGGCGGTCAACCCAGGTGCCGTCTTCAAACCGGACCGGTATGGCCGGATTACGGAAAAAGGCATACCTGACAACGCTGCCCCCGTTTCCGCCATATCCGTCACCGGAACTTCCGATGATATCGTTGCTGGACATGCCTGCATACATGCTAAGCCCGACAGTGAGCCATTTGCTGGCTTCCGTATTCAGGTCAAGCCTCACGGTTCCTCTTGTGTAACCGGTATTTTCTATGATACCCCTCTGGTCGAAGAAGGAAGTGGAAATCAGGAAATTGGTCGTCTCATCGCCACCTGAAATGGAGAGCTCGTGCGAATTGATGGGAGCTGTTCTGAGCAATTCGTCAAGGTAGCTGATATCCTGGAATCCTTCGGTATCCTCCGGAGTTATGAGCCGCCGCTGCAGCCCGGACGGAAGGTACATGTTATCGTTTGTGGCGGCTTCATTATAAATCGTAATATAATCGGCCGTATTGACCATTTTGGTGAGCCGTGTCGCTTTCTGAAATCCTGTCTGGCCATGGTAGTTCACCCGGGTTTTTCCTTTGGTTCCTTTTTTTGTGGTGATCAGCACCACGCCGTTATTGGCACGGGAGCCATAGATAGCTGCCGCTGAGGCGTCTTTCAGTACAGTGATGGTTTCGATATCGCCGGGTGCAAGGATTCTCAATGCATCGGGCGAGGGGATCCCGTCGACGATATACAGCGGGTCATTGCTGGAATGGATAGAGCCGGCGCCCCTGATCCGGACGGAGACCCCTTCACCCGGCATACCGGTGACCTGTGTTACCTGCACTCCGGCTGCCCGACCCTGCATGGCCTGGTCTATCCCCGCTACCGGGAGCCGGGTCAGTTCGGTCCCGGATACCCTGGCAGTTGCCCCAAGGACGTTGCTCTTCTTTGCTGTACCGTAACCGATGATGACCAGCTCGTCAAGCATATACTGCTCGGGTTGCAGGGCCACATTGATCACTGCCCGGTTGCCCCAGGCCTGTTCCACCGGAGTGTAGCCAACATAAGAGTAGACAATCACGGATGTCGCAGTCAATTGATCGGAAACCAGGCGATACTGCCCGTCCATATCGGTAATGGTCCCTGCTGTCGTGCCTTTTATGGCAACCGTAACACCTATAAGGGTTTCGCCTGTCTTGGCGTCCGTTATGGTACCCTCCACAACACTCTGGGCAAAGCTCAGCCCTGTCAGGGAAAGTATAATGGCCAGAATAATCAGTCGTTTCATCTTTTCAGCATTATCGGTTTATAACTGTATTTTGTTTTATTCATAAGCAATCACCACGATGCCCGCTTTAAGTTTCGCCCCGTCTTTTTTTAATGCTGTTCCAGCGGGTAAGGCCACTGCCAGGATAGCCTCATCCGCAGGTATCTTCAGGGAAATATCCCCTGAGGCGTTTTTAGCCAGGTATTCCATGGAGATAATATCGAAGATGTCAAGCTTTTTTTCAGATGTATAAGTGACGGATTTCTCTTCGTTATGAGGATTATAGTACAACCAAACCTGGTATGTGTTCTCGGCGTAAAAGTCGGTAGCGTTGCAGTCGAGCGCCAGGATGCCTTCCACATCGGTTGTGTGGACGATAACCCCGAAGACGCCTGCGATAGATGTGCTGTAGAGGCTGAACATCGATTCATCAGGCTGGCCGGGCACCCATTTCGGACCGTCCCCGAGCGAAACAGGCGTCACACCCTTCAGGGATGGCTTGCCAAAGTCGTCAAATTTGCGGACACCTTCGTAACCGATGATCCCACCGGTGATGTTCTTGAGTTCGGGCAGCCATTGGTGGGCATCGTCGACCTCATCGGGATAGTAAAGCCGGGAGGCATTCACGGCATTCAGCATATATTTGCCGATTGCCCTGGCAAACCTGGGATCGTATTTCACTATGGGTACCAAAGGCCAGGCCATGGCTACCGTGTTCATGAAAAAGCCATATCCACCGCCGTCGGTGATGCTCCCCTGCAGGCCGTGCACGTCGTAATCGCCCCAGCGCTCTGCTATCACGCCCCAGCCATAACGTCCATCCATGGCCAGGCAACCGTCAAATGTCCAGTTGAGTAATTTTTCAATATCGTAAGATGTTCCATGTTCAGCATTGAGCCGGGCTGCTGTATAAGCACCGAAGGGAAGCAGTATTTCATAAAACCGGCTTTCTTCCTGGTTCACCAGGGCTTCCGTTGCACTCTTGGCGCCATTGAGATAGCGCGGGTCGCCGAATTTGTGGTAAGCCGAAAGCAATACCCAGGCATGCCCGCCGGCGGCATCCTGCTGCCAGGGAATATGGTTGCGCATCCCCTCCATGCGGGCATAGTCGAAATAGGAGTAATCATAATTCCCGCCAAGCGCCGAATCGGCTTTGCAGAACTGGTTGGCAACCGTACGAAGGATATACTCCGTATTCTCTACGTCGGGAAAAAGGGCGGCGACACCGTAATACAATACGTTCGGATACACATCATACCACCAGTCCCTGCCGTAGCCGCCACCCAGCATGGCGACATCAGGATTGGTATTGTTCATGACAATGTTCCATTCCGTATCGCTGTTGAAATAATTCTGCGCCATCCTGACAAAGTTGAATCCATGCTGGCTGGTTTTGTCAATGCCAAGCAAGCCGGCGCTGACCAGTGCGCTGAGGGATGTGAGCGCTTCGTGAAACTCGCCGTTGTTTTTACCGGTACCCTGGCGGACATCGCCGATGACGGTAAACAATCCGAAGGTCACCTGGTCGAAATTGCGCCGGGCGCTGTCGAGCCAGATCAGGGGGCCGTAAGGCGCAGGATTATTGAAATCGAAGGCCAGGCTGTCGAAGTCGAGCGTCTTCTGTTTCCAGTCGATTATTTTAAAAGGCTCCGGCATCGCGGGCATCTGGTCCACCCTGGCGATGGAAAGCTGCGGAACCGGCACTCCTGTGTTTTCACGACAGCAGGCGAAGGCCAGCATTACCGATAACAGGATCAGGATATAATTGTTTCTTTTCATTGTTCCTCCTTGTAAGAATGTTTCATAATATTCCGGGCCAGCGGGATGGAAAGCATTTGCAGGGCAGCAACGATGATGAGCGCATACCTCAGGGCAAAGGTTTCTGAGACGTAATAAGCCAGGAAGATGAAAAGGCCCAGCCCGATCACCCTACCCGCGTAAAGGCCAAACTCATGGTTGAGGATGTATGCATAACTATTGCGGTTTTCCTTTTTGGCCACAACATCAATCACTTTCAGCATGATCGGATAATAAGCCAGGTCATGCAGTGGCTGGAAGAAAACCTTGCAAAGTACGAAGACCATCACGCCGGTCATGGAGAGCTCGATTCCGTTAACAATCGTCCCGATGAGGAAGATGGTGATGCCGGTGCTGAATATGAGGATGCGGTGTTTTGGTTTGGCGAACCGGCCCAGGAGGTACAGGATGATGGCGGTGAGCATGCCGCTGATTCCCTGGATCAGCCCCAGCGACCCCTCTTTGCCGACGTATTTCATGATCAGCATGGCGGGGGCGGTGACCAGGAAGCCCTGCACCAGGCCCTTCAGGGCCGAAAGGAGGATTTGCTTGTTCCACAGCCTGTCGAAACGGAAGAACAGGAAATCTTTCTGCAATGGATTCTCAAATTTCCCGCGGGCGAGGGAGAAGCAGGCCAGGATCGTGATAGCGAAAACGATGACCATAACGATGCGGTATCCTTCATATATGCTCAGTTCCATGCCGAACAGCCTAATGCCGTCGATCGAAGCCAGCAGGGCGCCGATGATGACCGGCACGCCGATGTTGGAAATGGTGAAAAAGAAAGATTCGAGCCCGAAGAAATAGTTGCGGTTTTCATCCGATGTCGTGTTGAGCGCCATAAGGTACCGGTTGGTCCAGAAAAACCCGGAAGCTGCGCCGATCATAGTGCCTGAGACGATCAGACCGGGCAGGGCAAGCCCCTTGACGAACATCATCCCCATCATCGAAATGCCGCTAAGCAAGATGCCGAAGCTGTAGAGATGCGCTACATTGAATCTTTTCAGCAGGAAACCGTTTGTCAGTGAAGTGATGATGATGCCCGAGTACATGGCAAGCTGGAATATGGCGACAAAGCTGGTGTCGTCGAAGTAGCGCATGATATAGGCTGCCATAAAGATTTCGACCACCGGCAAAACAAGGGCATACAGCATATTGGTGATCAGCAGCACCTGCATGTTGCGGGGCATGGAGCGGAAGAACCGGTATTCGTTGGTCAGGCGTGCAATCATATGATGTTCATCATGTTAAGTAAGGGTTGAAAGTATTTCCGATATAGAGAACCTGGCGCCGCAGATCACTTCGTCGCTAGCCCCGTAATACATGAACAGGTCGTCGCCTTTGACGAAGTGCCCGTTGGTGAAGACCACATTGCCGAAAAAGCCGGTCTGTTCATAGTCACGGATAGGCTCCATGATCGGCTCGGTACTTCTGGCGAGTACCCTGGACGGATCGTTGATGTCAAGCAGCAATACGCCCAGGCAATAGCGATGCTCGCTATTGGCCCCGTGATATATTTCCAGCCAGCCCGCTTCGGTCCTGATGGGTGCAGCCCCGGCGCCAACCCTGGCTGAATCCCACATTCCCTTCCGGGAAGTGGCTATGCACTTATGCCTGCCCCAATGGATAAGATCGGGTGACTCGGCCAGCCAGATATAATTGCCGCCAAGTTCGGGACTGCTGGGACGGTGCAGGGCATAATATTTCCCTTTGATCTTCTCTTCAAAAATGGCACAATCCTTATTATGCGGCGGAAAAATCATCCCTTCGCGTTTGAAATCCTTCCAGTTTTTAGTCCTGATCATTCCCACCCCGACACCAAATTCAGAAACTTCAGTAAACGATAGGATAAATTCATCTCCCATTGAGGCAACCCGGCAATCCTCTATGCCGAAAGTTTCCAATTCTCCCTTGCCGAAGATGGCGGGATACCCCTCCGGCTCGTAAAAATGCACGCCGTCGTCGCTGCAAACAGGCCGCAGATAGGAAAGTGTGGTCAGGTAATCTTTCTTTTTGTAGTTGATCACACGGGGATCGGAAGCGTCCAGGTCGGGATCGCCCTTGTCGAAGCTCAGGATCTCGATCTCACCTTTTTTATTGTATATCGGGAAGCTGATCTTGCCTTCTATTTGCCTCGGCCTTTCCGCCACCCTCAGCAGCAGCCATATCTTATCGTCAAATTCAAAAACGCCGGGATTCAGAAGACATACAATCTCCATGCCTTCAATGCCTGGTTTCAGGTCTGACGGGCGAAGAAGCGGATTTGAAGGAAAACGGCTGGCTATATCCATGATGATGTTTTTCAGGCAAACAAATATAACTACAGTGCAGCAAAAAGGTGTCTGCCCGGTTCCCAATCTTGTCCGCCGGGTTACAAAATGCATGGATAAGGTGGGTGATAATATTCAGGCGAAGGTTTTTCTCTTCTGCCGGTATTCGGTGGGGGAGCAGCCGAAGGCTTTGTTGAATAGCTCATAGAAGTGAGCCCGGCTGTTAAAGCCGGTCTGATCGATGATCTCGCTGACAGTGAAGGTGGTGGTGTCGAGAAGTATAGCTGCCTTCCTTACGCGCCGTTGGTTGATCAGCCCATGGGGAGTCGTGCCCAATACCGATTTTGTCTTGTTATAGAGGGATGACTTACTTATGGCCAGCTTCTCGCACAGTTTTTCGGCCAGGAGGGCATCGTCGTCAATGTTGGCGTCAATGTATGCGATCATCTCCCGGAACAGGGGGTCGGGGATGTTTTTGATGAGCGGTGCGATTTCATCCTGGCTGCCGAATCTTTGCCGGATGTTCTGCCGGGTCGTCAGGAGCTTTTCGATCCTGATCTTGAGATGATCAGGATGAAATGGCTTGGGAATATAGGAGTCGGCCCCTGCCCGGAGGCCTTTTATCCGGTCCTCAATCTCAGCCCTGGCGGTAAGCATGATCAATGGCAGGTGACTTGTGTCGAAATTTTCCCTGATCCTGCTGCACAGCTCGATGCCATCCATACCGGGCATGATGATATCGGATACGATCAGCTCAATTTTGTGCTTTTCAAGTAGTTGTATTGCATCATGGCCGCTTTTTGCAAAGTAAAGGTTATACCGCGGGCTGAGCATTTCGTTCAGCAGCGCCAGGATGTCAGGGTCATCGTCGACCAGCAGGAGTGTGGGTTTTTCCGGAGAAATACCTGAATGGGCCATTGATTTTTCAGGCCCTTCTTCATCCATGATTTCAGGAAGTTCATCTGATTCATGTGCCTTCCGTATGAGTCCCGTGGTGTTGACCGGATGAACATCCGGAAAGTGGCAGGTAAAAACGGTCCCTTTATCCGGTTGGCTCTCAAACGTGATGGACCCCTTGAGCAGTTCCATGATCCCTTTTGTCACTGCCATGCCGAGACCGGCTGATTTATAACCGGGAAAACTTCCTTTTTGTTCTGACGAGAGACTGCCAAAAGGCTCAAAGACCTTGTTGCCGAGCCCTGGGCTTATCCCGATGCCGTTATCCTCTACTTTTACGGTGAAGCCCTGATCTTTGACATAAATCCAGACCTTTACATATCCACCCGGTTTATTGTATTTGATAGCATTAGAAACGAGATTGGTAAGGACCCGCTGGTATTTGTCAGCATCGGTGTTTACACAGGGATTATTCTTGTTGCAGGATACTTCACAGGTTATTTCAAGCTTCTGGGCGAGCGGTTGAAGGTCGGCGACTACCTCGCGGGCCAGTGATTCGGGATCAACCGGGGTTATGCTGAACGGTTCTTTTCCCTTCTCCAGCTTCCTGAACTGTATGATTTCAAGGACGAGCTTCTGCAGTTTGATGCTGTTGTTGTATACTTTCATCAACCTCGGGTTGGCGCTGGCGGTTTTTGATTCTTCAAGCAGTGCATGGATATGCGAGTTGATCAGCGTTAGTGGCGCCCTGAATTCGTGTGCCAGGTTGGTGAAAAACTCTATCTTGTAATTTTGCAGTTCTTTCTCCTTCTGTTGCTTGTACTCAAGAAGCGCAGCCTCTTTTTTACGGGATTCGCGTTTGCGGTATGACCGGATGATCAATAACTGTAAAGCAATGAAGATGATCACATACCCGAGTTTGGCCAAGGATGTTTTCCAGAGAGGGGGATTGATAAGGATCTCCAGCTGTTTGAACTGATCAGACCAGTTGCCGTTTTCATCACTTACCCTAAATTGAAGGTAGTACCTGCCGGGGCCCAGGTTAGTAAAACTGATCGCCTGGTTGTGAGGATTGGTTATCCATTCGTCATCAAAATTTTTCAGCCTGTAAGAGACTTTGTGCCGCTCCTTTCCCCAGTAGACCAGTGGTGTGACATGGAATGCCAGTGCGTTCTGGTTGCTTTTCAATACCAGGCGGGGCTGCAGGTTGATCCGGGAAGTGAGCGCACCGGCTTCCGATATTTCCATGACCTGGTTCCTGATAAGTACATTATTGATTGCAACCGGGGGGAAATAAGGGGCGAATCTTATCTCACGGGTCTGAATGATATCTACCCCAAGGGTACCTCCCACATACAACAGTCCCGTTGAGCTGTCAAAATACCATGCGCCGTCGCTGTATTCGATATTGATCAGGCCGTCTTCGGTATTGTAACTCTTCACGGTCTGCTTGGCTGGCATAATGCACGAGAGCCCCCTATTGGTGGTGACCCAGATGTTTCCCTGCAGATCGGACTGGATGGCGTGGATGGAAGCTTCGGAGAGGTCGTCGTAAAGTCCCATGCCCGTGATGATCTTTGGCCCGTCCGATCCGGGCATGATCGCAAAGATGCCGGCGCTGCTGCCGATCCATATCTGATTGTCGGTATCGGTGAACGATGCCAGTATATCGTCATTATTAATCAGGTCAGGGTGGGTGATGCTGTTCAAGTGAGCCATCACACGCCTGGTGATGGCATTATATTGGTATACTCCGAATCCGCGCGTTCCGATCCATATGATACCCGGCCTTTCTTCTGCCAGCGCATAGACAATTTGTTTCTGCTGACCGGCAGCGCTAATGCTGTGGTCCAGCATTACCTGCTCGTAATAGACCGGTTTTGAAAGGTCATTTTTGTCAAATTGGACCGCAATGACGCCATATCCGCTGGTGCCAAGGTAAACCTGCCCGTCACCCCCTTCGAGGATCCGGTATACGGAGGCGAAATCAAGAGCAGGATCGTCTGTGAAATCCCTCGGGAAATTCCGTATCTTCCGGAAACCGGGATCAATAATGTTTATCCCCCTGCCGTCGGTGCCAACCCAAATGGTTCCGTCCGCCCTTTCAAGCAAGGAGAGAACCGAGTTGTTTTCCAGCCCGTCTTTGACCGAAATATTTTTACTGAGATTCCCTTGCGCATCAAAAATATCGATCCCTCCTCCCTTTGTCCCGATCAGAATGTCGTTATTCCGTGTAACCAGGATGGAGCGTACGATAGGATACGATAACTGATCGGTGGCGAGGCTTTTGTTCGGGAATTCCGATAGTTTCAGGTTGTACACGCCATTGCCGTCGGTACCTATCCATAGGATATCCGGCGCAGTTTCATAAATGCTTAATACCCTGGCTTCTATCGGATTTTTTGCGAACTGGTCCGAAAGTATATTCGACATTTCAAGTCCGGTGACAGATGCATTTATTCCGTAGACCTTCCCTTTCTCGGTTCCCGCCCAGAGCTTTCCAGGGGTTGTTGACGGGGCAAAAGCGGTTATGATCTCTCCGGGAATGCTGAAGAAACTTGCCGTTTTCCGGTCGATATCGACGACGATAGCCTCCCCGCCACGTTGTGTGATCAGCAAATAGGGGAAGTCCCGGATCAGCAGGCCTGTAGATGAGGCTATAGTAGCATTGATAGGCAGGTGCATGATCTCCCTGAGCTCGTTCCCCTTCATTCTAAACAAATTGTTACTGCCCGTCAGGCAATATAATGCATCACCAATGCAATGCAGGCGCCTGATATCCAGCGAGGCAAGGTATGAACCGCCAGAGAACGCTAATTTTTCAAATCGCCCTGTTTCACTGTTAAATCTAAACAGGCCACTGCCGTAAACCGAAACGAAAATCCCCATTTCCCCGGTCAGGCAAAATGAGATATCATTTTCATAATTGATCTGCTCCGATTCGTTGGTAAAGAATGAATTGAACCGGTTGAGGGCATTATCGTAATATCCGATCCCCCTGTTGGTCAGCATCCATATGGGGCCATCGGGGGTGGGGAAGAGTTCCCTGACAACATGATTATGAATAGCAAAGGGTTTGCTGCCCGGCAGATAAGTGACTATATGGCTCCCGTCGTATCTGTTCAGGCCATTCCAGGTACCGAACCACACATATCCTTCGGAATCCATGGCAATCGTGTTGACTGCGCCGTTCGACAAGCCTTCCCGCCGCGAGATGGAATGGACGTTGATCCTGTACCCGGCCATTGATGAAATCCAGGGCAGCATAAAACAAGCCGCTATTAAAAATCGTTTTAACATGGCAAGCCAGACGGGAAAATCCTGTCAAGCTGTAAAGATACAAAAAGCCGGATGGGAAATGAGACCCGAAAGAGATCATTTTAATGCTTTACTGAGCCTGACGAGCTTTTCCAGCAAATCATCCAGCAAATCGAGTTTCAGCATGTTTTCTCCATCCGATTTAGCGGCAGAGGGGTCGGGATGCGTTTCCAGGAAGATGCCGTCGGCGCCTGCGGCGATACCTGCTTTTGCCAGGGTTTCGATGAATTGCGGCTGCCCGCCGGAAGTGCCTGCCGCCCGGTTGGGAATTTGCAGGGAATGGGTGACATCCAGGATGACCGGGACGCCGAAGGCCTTCATCACCGGGATCCCCCTGAAATCAACCACCAGGTCGTTGAAACCGAAAGTGCTGCCCCGCTCTGTCAGCATTACCTTGTCATTGCCCGATTGACGGACCTTTTCTACGGCAAACTTCATCGATTCGGGAGAGACAAACTGCCCTTTTTTGATGTTTACCGGCTTGCCCGTCCCGGCAGCCGCGATCAGCAGATCGGTCTGCCGGCAAAGGAAGGCGGGGATTTGAAGAATATCAACATATTCTGCCGCCCTCACAGCATCGGTTTCGGAATGGACATCGGTCAGCGTGGGAATACTGAACTGTTCCCCGATCTGCCGGATGATGCTGAGGGCTTTGATATCGCCGATCCCCTGGAAGCTGTCGAGCCTGGAGCGGTTTGCCTTCCGGAACGAAGCCTTAAAAATGTAAGGAATTTGAAGCCCGTCGCAAATTGCAGCAACCTTCTCCGCTACCCGGAACGGCGTGATATCATCCTCCACCACGCACGGCCCCGCAATCAGGAAGAAATTCCCCGATCCCACATGCTTGATCTTGTGAATATAATTAATCATTTATAATTCAAAATTCAAAATTCAAAATTCAACATCAATAATTGTATTTCTCTTTCCACCGCGCTCTCAGCCATGCCCGAATCTCTTCCTCTTTCTTATTTTTCCCAGGTTCATAAAACTTCTTCCCCTTTATCTTCTCAGGTAAAAACTCCATTACTGCAAAGTTATTATCAAAAGAATGCGCGTACTTATAATTTTTACCATAACCGATTTCTTTCATCAGTTTGGTCGGGGCATTCCGGATTTGCAGTGGCACGGGCAGGTCGCCGCTGCGCCTGACCTCTTCGAACGCTTCGTCGATTGCCAAATAGGAGGCGTTGCTTTTAGGCGAAGTGGCCAGGTAGATGGCCGTCTGCGACAGGATGATCCGGCTTTCGGGCATGCCGATCCGGTGCACTGCATCGAAGCAGGTGGTGGCCAGTAGGAGGGCGTTGGGATTGGCATTGCCGATATCCTCAGATGCAAGGATGACCATCCGGCGGGCAATGAACAGCGGGTCCTCGCCGCCTTCGATCATGCGCGCCAGCCAGTAAACCGCGCCGTTGGGGTCGCTGCCGCGCATCGACTTGATGAATGCCGAGATCACATCATAGTGCATCTCTCCCGATTTGTCGTAGATCGCCAGCTTTTCCTGGATGATATTGAGCGCTTTATCGTTCGTAACAATGATTGGATCCTGATCAATTTCTGTATTGACGATCAGCTCGATGGCATTCAGGAGCTTCCGGGCATCCCCGCCGGAGATCCGGAGCAGTGCTTCTTCTTCTTTTATCAGTATTTTTTTATGATGTTGCTTTTCCAGGTAGCTCACGGCCGAAGCCAGCAGTCTCAATAATTCCTCCTTACCCAGGGATTTCAGGATATATACCTGGCATCGCGAAAGAAGAGGGGAGATGACCTCGAACGACGGGTTTTCAGTTGTGGCCCCGATCAGTGTAATGATCCCCTTTTCAACGGCGCCCAGCAGCGAATCCTGTTGTGATTTGCTGAAGCGGTGGATCTCGTCGATGAAAAGGATGGCGCCTTTACCGGAAATAGTTGCCTGCTCGATCACATTCCGGACCTCTTTCACACCGGAACTGACAGCGCTCAGGGTGTAAAACGGCACACCCAACTGCCTGGCGATAATGAAAGCCAGTGTGGTTTTCCCTACCCCCGGCGGCCCCCAGAAGATCATAGAAGGGATATTGCCCGATTCGATCATCTTCCGTAAGATCGCATCTTTCCCCACCAAATGGTCCTGCCCGAGAAATTCATCGAGCGATGACGGACGGAGCTGTTCTGCAAGTGGTGTCTGCATCGGTTTCTGGTTTCGTGTTCCGTGTTTCGTGTTTCGTGCTCTTGGCTCTTCTTCTGTCTTCTGACTACTGACTACTGTCTCCTCCTCCCTGCAAATAGCCAAACAACTTCCGCTCCTTAATCACTTTCACAATGTACTGCGGGACCATATCCTCCCAGCCCGGTTCATTGTCTCTGATCATCCTGACAACGATCTGGGAGTTGATCCAGAGCCATTCTTTTTTAACATTAGGGATATCGATGATCATCCGGTTGGCGGTCAGATATTGGTAGAGATGTTGGATATCTTCAGCCAGGAGGAGGTTTTTGGATGTGATCAGCTCTTCTCCCCTTGTCGGATTATCAATGGCTACTGCTGAGATGGTCGGGTAAACGTAAAGCTTCATATTGTCGATGAAGAACTTGCCCATGGCCTCCATGATGCCGCCGCGCAGATCGGTGTAATATTTTTTCTCGAGGAAGTTTAACAAGGTAGGAATACCTATGACGACCCGTAGCTTTCTGATCCTGAACTGGGCAAAATATTGTACCAGTTTGTAATATTCGCGGAAGTTCGACACCATGACATTCTGCCCTATTTCGTTGAGGATATTGACCCGGTCCAGGAAATCCTGCTCGTCCAGCTCACCCTCCTGCAACAGGTTCCGGAGGGTCATTTCACAGAGAGAAATAGTGTTTTCCTTTTCGTAATCCTCATCGCGTTTGAAAATCTTATAGCTGGTCCGGAACATGTCGAGCATGACGTAGGTCACCGGCCGGAAACTACCCCGGAAAGCCAGTACATTCTTCATATACAGCATATCGTAAGGCTGTTGCACTTTCCCATGGCGGTCGAACATGATGGCTTTGGCCATTTTATTCTTGACAAGCTGCACGCTGAGCAGGCGGTTGTCAACATAATCCAGGTCAGGCCCTGACATCCGGATCATGGTCACTTCGATGCGGTCTGTCGAGAGATTATCCAGGAGGGAGCGGAGAAACTGGTTGGGGAATTCGTGCAGGTAAAAACAGGCATAGATCAGGTTTACGCCGAGGATTCCCAGGGTGCCTTGCTGCAGCAGGGTGTCATTTTCCAGCAGGTTTACATGCAACACCACCTGGTTAGGCGGCGTCTGGGGTGTCAGTTGAAACCGCACACCTATCCAGCCGTGCCCGCGGTTATCTTTCTGGTAATTGATGGTTTCCACTGTATTGGCAAAGGAGAAGAACTGCGTATCAAGCCCGCGTTTTACATCCAATATCCTTGTTAGATCACTGTATTCTGAATTGAGCATTTCTTCGAGCCGTTCTTCTGAAACATACCGTCCCGAATGGATAGATTCGTAAAGGGCATCGCTGAAAGCCCTGTCATAAGCTGAAATGGTTTTCGCCACCGTGCCCGATGCGCCGCCGGCCTGGAAAAAGTGGCGCGCCACCTCCTGCCCCCCTCCGATTTCGGCAAAAGAGCCGAAAATGGCAGGATCCAGGTTTATCTTTAAAGCTTTGCGGTTTGTGCTGAGAATCTCTTGCTCCATGCCGAGTTGAATCTTTGGCTAAATTAGCAATAATGTCTGGATTTAGGTCGTACTCCAACAACTTGTTTTTTCTTCCGACGACTAAAGCCGTCGGTTCAAACTGAAGTATTCCTGGAACCGACGGCTTCAGTCGTCGGAGCATTACTGTTAGCTTTCCAGAGTATTGCAACCGACGGCTTCAGTCGTCGGACTACAAAAAAAAAGAGACTTTTTGACTCTTGAAACACCGTCTTAAAATACCTCGCTGCTTGTGGCGCAATGGCTTTTATTTGTTAAAAAAATGTTTTTTTTCTGCACGTTTAAGATTTTTATGTCTAAATTAGACGTCTAAATCATATATGTATTCATCGTGCTTACTAATTTATCAATCATTCCTTAATATTCATCAAAAAAATCATCATGAGAAAATTTTTACTATTTTGCTTTGCTCTCGCAGCATTTCAGTTGTCATTCGGACAGCTTACCGGAACGAAAACCATTCCCGGTGATTATGTTACCATTGAAGCTGCTATCACGGCTTTGAATTCCCAGGGTGTCGGAACCGGTGGCGTTACATTCAATGTAGCCGCCAACCACACCGAAACATTTACTGTTCCGGCGGCCGGTTTAATTACAACGACAACCGGTTCGTCTGCCAATCAGATCATTTTCCAAAAGAGCGGTGCAGGCGCCAATCCTTTGATCACTGCTGCCACACCGGGAACCGGAACAATGGATTATGTTATTTGTTTTTCCGGTGCCGATTACATCACCTTTGATGGAATCGATATCCAGGAAAATCCTGCCAACAGCACTGCCACCGAGCAAATGGAGTGGGCTTATGCACTGCTAAAGGCTTCCGAAACAAATGGCTCGCAGAATATAACTATCAGGAATTGCGCCATTTCTTTAACTCCAGCCAATACCAATTCACGTGCCATTTACTCCAATAATCATACTACAGCCGCCACAACTCAATTGGTAATTACCGACGTGGCAGGAACAAATTCCTACAATAAGTTTTACAATCTTTCTGTATCCAATTGTTATCACGCATTTTATATTTATGGACGCAGTGTGGTTGATTATTATGACCAGGGGAACGAATTGGGCGTTGACGGCCCCAATACTGTGAATGGCCTTGGCAATACAGGCGGGACCACGGCCAGCTATGGATTATATTGCTATTATCAGAATGATATTAAGATTGCCAATAATACTTTTACTGGTATTTCTGATATGGGCTCTGGTGCACAATATGTTATGTACCTGATGACCAGTACAAATGCCAATGTTGATGTGTATAACAACACTGTCAGTATGGCTTACAGAGGGACGGGTTCATTTTACGCTCTCTATAATTCAGGCATGGGGAGTACGGGTACCACCAATACGGTCAATTACTATAATAACAGCATCGTAGGTAATTCCATTCCCAATCATACCAGTGGAACAATTTACTTCATTTATATTTCGACAGGAGGTGTAACTGGTAATTTTTACAATAACAGTGTATCCAATAACTCTGTGGGAGGTCCTTCAACTACTTCCACAGGAAGCATATATTATACCTATTTCAGCTGCTCTCCGTCAAGCGCAGGGGTTGCGAATGTTTACAATAATACAGTGGCCAATAATGTCCGAACGCAATCCACACCCGGCGGTGGAGCCACCTATATTTTTTACAATGCCGGTTCTGCAGGAGGGGCTTCCGGGGTTTATAATACCTATGATAATACCGTTAGTAATATCACTATTGCGTCTTCCGGGACGACTTACGGGTTTTATCATATACCCACAGCGGGGACCAAAAGCTTTTACGATAACAGTATCAGCAATATTATTAATACTAACGGAACCACTTATGGTTTATATGTTGGTAATGGAACTACCGGGTATTATTACAATAACAAAATATGGGGGATCCAGATGAATAGTACTTCCGGTACAGCATATCTGTATGGTATATATCTCTCTTCAGGTACTAATATGTATTTCTATAATAATTATATTTCAGAGCTCTATGCACCTACCTCATCAAGTGCGACAGCAGTGCGGGGGATTCATGTGAATGGGGGGACGTCGCACGGATTATACAATAATACTGTTTACCTGAATGCTTCTTCTTCAGATCCCGGTTTTGGTACCGCGGGCTTCTATGCATCAACCACACCCATA
>JAHYJL010000222.1 GCA_019429045.1 Bacteroidales bacterium | reverse complement strand
AAATGTTCTGACTTCCCGAGGCCGTATCGCCGAAGTTCCACTGGATCCAGGTCGGCTCAGGGAAGAACCAGGGGTCGAAATAAAAGGTATCCAGGGCGCACTGGCCCTCAAAATCGAAGCGGAGGAGGTAGTCGGTCATGAAACTAATTCCAGGAAAGTATAATTCCCCATGACTGAATTCGTATACATATGGTTCATAATCACACACCACCCCTTTATTCTGAGGTTGATGAATAATTCCGTAGTTTCTATCCAAGCCCATACCTCCTGCTCCCGCTGGATATTTAGCCAGACAATAAATTTTTCCATCCGGAGCGAGTTGCAGATTAAAACCCTGGCCTTGTCCTACTATGATTGACGATTCAAGAAATAAATTTTTATCTTCGATGAACTTCATCTCAAATTGAAATATTCGAACAGTCGTATCTATTCCTGTATATCCTCCAAGATATAGAAATTTGGAATCCGGTGAAAACTCAAGGTTATAAGCAAGCGGAATCGGCCAATTAAGAATTTCCCTAAGTTTAAAGGAGTAAAGAAAAGTTATTTCGCCTGTATTATCATCAAAAGAACAAATTTCAATAGCATCATTTAGAGAATTGGAACCATAAAAGCATGAGACAAAATATCTTTTATCATATGAGAATTTCGAATGACCCCAATTATCAGGGCCTTTAAGTAAATCCCGACCGGGAGCTGGATTTAATACAGGTGTAGGATTCAATCCATTAGATGTTAATAGGAATGATGCATAACTATCTGTATTAAAATCTCTTGTTACAATCCAAATATCTTGTTTATTTTGATGATATGCAGCTGCAACCTTTTCTGCGACTCCATCCATACCTTGAATATGTGTAGTATCGATAATATCTCCAAGTCCCCCATTTAAATCCATATCTATTGTATAATAGAACATTGGGTATGGGTAATTATTATCACGGGCAGAGAAAATGTAGAAAACGCTTTCGAAATTGGGCTTCTTGATGCAAAGAGCTCCCTGCGACCCCGGCCAGTAGTCTTGTATGCCAAACCATCCGACGACTCCAGTCATTAATTCGTGATTTTTATTCCAGACATACCTTCCGTCAGAATAAAAAAGCAAATTCCCTGAAGTATCGGACATAACTGAACTTCCATTTGGACAATATACAAAACAAATTCCTGCCTGTCCCAGAGAATCCTCTGTTGGTACTCCGCTTGAATAATCCAATCCTATAAATCTTGGTATATACCAGTGAACGGTTCTTTTATTAGGTTGTGCTATTGAAAAAATTGAAGATGTTAAAATACTAATGACCATTATTATCCTGAGAATAAAATAAATGGTGAGGCATCTCTCTAAAGAGGATAAGATCAAGTATCGTCTTAATCCAGGAAATGCCCTACCATTTATCAAAAATATGAGGTCGGCTCTAATGGGCTTCATTATACTACTTACATTCCATAAAAACAATTAAATCAATTTAATATTATTTGATTTGCCAATGAATATGAGCCGCTAAAAAGGGCTTGTCCTGTGGTATTCTCGCTCTCCAAACCCGAACAGCACACTCCAGTATTGTCTTTGTACCTCATGTATACATATACAGTATAGCACGGATGTTCGTCTACACAGTCCCTTAAGCCGCTGGCATCACCATTGTATATCTCAGGTTTTGAGGTTACGGAAAACCAACCGTCACTAACCACTGTAGTTCCGCCAGGGTATTCTTTAACGATAATCCAATATTCTATGGTGACTGGTTCATTGCAATTACAGTTTGAATCATCCCAATCAAATGTTACGGAAAAATTAACCTGTCCATTTAAAGATAATGAGCCTGCAATAGCCCAGAAGAATAGTACAAGTATAAATGCAATTTTTTTCATCGGTTCAAATGTTAAAGTTACAAAATAATTTCAGTAAGCCAATATTTTTTTGGTAAAATACAATAGGGGACGGAAAGTCCGCTAAGGCGGATGATCGCCCCCGTGGGTAGTTTTAAGGTTTAAGGTTTCAGGGTTGAGTTGGAAACTGTTGAAAGCCTTATCGCCGTAAGTAAGTAAGTAAGTAAGTAAGTGATAAATTCATATTTTTTGTTGGCAGACATCAGGTGGATTAATATAGTAATTAATCGGAAAAATGGCAAAAGGTAATATATGTTTTGGGGGTGATTGTTTTGAAAGGATAAAGAGTTCTGAGTTCTGAGTTTTGAGTTCTGAGTTGGGAACACGAAACAAAAAACAAAAAAACAAAAAACACGAAACACGAAACCCGGAATCACTTCACCAACACCACCGTCCCGGTCAATACCTGCTCTTCTTCAACCCCCGGGACGCCATCCACCCGGAACGTGAGCCGGTAAACATACACGCCAACAGGACATGGTTTCCCGTTCATTGTGCCATCCCAGCCGGCATCAATGTCCTTCGTCTCAAACAAAATTCCTCCCCACCGATCGAAAATCGACAATCGACAATCGACTATCGACAATTCCGGATTAGCAGGAACAGGTTTAAAAATGTCATTCCTCCCATCTCCATCCGGCGTGAATGCATTGGGGATGTAGAAGTACTTCGATGGCTCTGTCGCCGGTTCTTTGCGGAAAAGGACATACACCGAATCGGTGGCGTGGCAGTCGTTTACGGTGGTGA
Source organism: Bacteroidales bacterium (assembly GCA_019429045.1). GTDB lineage: Bacteria > Bacteroidota > Bacteroidia > Bacteroidales > JAGOPY01 > JAGOPY01. Next base: position 951 of record JAHYJL010000222.1, on the reverse strand, counting down.
TGGTGACGCTGTACCAGCCTTCCTGCTGTGGGGTTATTACCTGGTGGCTCTCTCCGGTGTTCCATTGATAGGTAATAAACCCGCTGCCCGCGTCAAGGTTATCGCCCTGGTTTAACAGCAGGGTGTCGCCGTGGGGTAGAGATGATTGCGGGGTGGGGATGATGGTCAGGTTCATCGACTTCTCAGAGCTACAGCCACGGTCATCGGTGGCTACGAAGGTGTAAGTGCCACTGTGGCCGGGCTCCACGGCAAAGAATATCAGCCCCGGGCCGGTGTGGGCGCTGCCGTCGGGATGCACCCAGTAACGCTCCGATATCGGGTTGCTCCCCTGCACCATGGCAAACGTCAGCAGCTCCTCCCCTTCGCACAGGGTCAGGTCGCTGAAGCCGGTGATGGAGGGAGGGCTGGAAATCCGTACAGTGCCCGTGGTAAATGCCGCCGGAAGGGTATCGGTTGTGCTCTTTACAAAATAGCTCTCCTGTGCCTGGCCGTACCAGTCGATCGTCCCCTGCCCGGTGGCCTTGTCGGTGAAGACCAGCTTCAGGGCGCTGGCCTGTGATGAAAAGGTAACCGGTGAGGTATCGTGCCAGAGAAAGACGATATCGCCGGTGATATCATTGATGAAAGCCTGCAGCGAGTCGGCCAGCAAGGGATGCACGGCCGTATAGCCCATGCAGGTCAGCAGGTCGCGGTTGTACGACAGATGCATCCGGAAACGCTGGACATCGGTGAAATTCTCCACCAGCAGCGGTATCTCGAACACCGTGCTTTCGCACGTATCGGCATCACCGGCCATGGCCTGCAGGATCGTGGCCCACAGGCGTGTAACTTCAACCTGGAAGGCCGTGTCGCAGCCGTTCTCATCCCGGACGAGGCAATCGTAGATGCCCGTGGAAAGCCCGGTGAAAGTACCGTCGTTCACCTGCCAGGTGGCGCCGTTGTCGATGGAAT
>JAHYJL010000016.1 GCA_019429045.1 Bacteroidales bacterium | reverse complement strand
AATAAATTGGTAATTTTGCTGTACATTATCAGACTAAAAAGTGCCGTTTTGGCAGTGACCCATCAGGACCGGCCCCGCAGGGGGGTCAGTATCGCAGGAACAAGGGTCAGTATCGCAGGAATAAACATTCTTGCCATGCTTTTACTTCCGCTTTGATCGTATTTATCTTGTCAATTCTTCTGTTTAAGCATTGCTTTGTTAATACGTTAAGTTCAATTTCAGCCATGTTCAACCAACTGCCATGCTTGGGTGTAAACACAAACTCCAGGCGATCCCACAATCTTTTTGCCTCGGCTGGCACAAATGTTTCATATAATGCAGCCGCGCTGTGTGAGGACAGATTGTCCATTATCAAGGTTATCCTCTCGGCTTTAGGATAAAGTTTGTCGCAGATATACTGAACCAGTAACGCCCAGTCTTTCTTTGTCCGGTTTTTGGTGACTTTCATGTACCGCTTTCCTGCCAAAGGCTCACTGACCATAAAGACATTACAAACCCCACAGCGTGAATATTCGTAATCCACTCGCTTTTCAAATCCCGGCTTCATCGGCACTGATTTACGAACCTCTTTAATCAATTGTTTTGGTGTTTCATCCATGCACACTACCGGATTTGTCTTATTATAAGGCCGCTTGTATACATCAAGTACCTGCTCCATGGCTGCAACAAAATGACTGCTTTGCCCAGGAGGTATTACCCAACCTTTGACCCGCCAAGGCTTAAGTTCGTTTTTTTTAAAACCTTTCGGACTGTTTCATGAGAAATATCATCAACATAGTTCAATTCTACCATGCGATCAGCCAACAGACGTAAAGACCATTTGCCAAATCCTTTCGGAGGTTCACTGCAGGCAATTGAAATGAGCCGGGCTTCTAAATCTCCATCAACCTTTTTGTCATATACTCTGGTGGTAGGAGCAACGCCGAGGGCCGCGTCAAGTCCTTCCAGCACAAAACGTTGTTTTACCCTGTCGATGGTTCTCATGCCAATCTTTAATACCTTACATACCTCTTCATTTGTCTGAGGATTCTCTGCATATGGCCCCTGATCAACATTGAGCAATATGAGAGAGTGTATGACTTTCTTGGCCGTGTGACTCCCCTTACGGGTATAAGACATTAACAGCTCTCTTTCTTCTTTGGTTAAGGTTACTTTGTATTTTATCATGGCGATTTTTCGCCAAAGATACAAAAATTTATTATTACGTCATACTATGATTGACATGACACTAGTGTATGTGATTATTTGACTAGTCCGAATGGATCAACAGAAATACGTTTTAATGCTCCAGGTTGTAAAAATAAACAAGAAGTTAAAGATGCGTGCCATATAGAGATCGAGGAGAACCCTGATAAAATCAATGAGGTCAATTTTTTCCCAAATCCAACTAATTCCAGACTATTTATCGAATTTGGATCAGATCCTTTAAACTGTCACTTGTTTATTACCAGCTCATCTGGATCCAAAATACTTTCTCAACAAATTGAAAATAAGCTAACAGTAATTGATCTATCAAATCTTTTACCAGGAATCTATTTTGTCATTGTAAGGGATGAAAGAGCATTACTTGAATACAAATTGGTAAAAACCAATCCATGAATATCCAGGGTTTCCAACCCCGGGGTTGGAAACCTTTCCTGGCCCGTCAGCTATGATAGGATAAAGAACCTTTGCTGATCCCTGACAAAAAACTATTATTTTTGTGCCTGTCAAAACAATAATTATGAAATACCTGACCTTGGCAATGACCGGAGTTTCATTACTTATCCTGATGATCTCCTGCCAACCCAAAGAACAACCCAAAGAAACAACCACTATGAACACAGAAATGCTCAAAGGGAACATTGAACCCTATTATTTTGCCAAAACCCTTACCGGCGACTATTATAATATTGTGGCGAAAGTTACCGAAGCCCTAAAAACGGAAGGCTTTGGCATCATCAGCACTATCGATTTACAGGAAAAGTTTAAAGAGAAGCTGGACATCGATTACAAAAAGTATGTCATCCTGGGGGCCTGCAATCCCGCTTTTGCGCATAAAGCCCTCGAAATGGAAGACAAGGTCGGTACCATGCTGCCCTGCAATGTCATCATCCAGGAAACGGGAGAAAATGAGTTTGAAGTGGCTGCCGTGAATCCCGTCGCCTCCATGATCGCCATCGACAACCCCGATCTGACGGCAATTGCCATCGAAGTGAGGGCAAAAATGCAGGCAGTAATAAATAAGCTGGAATAAACAGAACAGGGTTTCCAACCCCGGGGTTGGAAACCCTGTTGAAAATATATGAAATTAATCCACGCAACTCTTTGAGAAAAAAATTACTTTCATCTCCTGAAAAATCTGAATGAAAGTAACATGCCCTCAATCAACAAACCCCTTAAAATCGGCATCCTCAGCGCCGGCGGCGACTGTCCCGGTATCAATGCCGCCATCCGCGGTGTCGGCAAAACAGCCATCGTGGAATACGGCATGCAGGTCATTGGCATCTCTTCCGGCTTCCTGGGCCTGATCAATGAAGAATACGAAGAACTGACCGAAGAGAAACTTTCCGGTATCCTCACCCTGGGTGGCACTATCCTGGGCACCTCTCGGGAAAAACCGTTCAAAAAGGATAAAAACGGTTTTTATCATATCGACAAGCCGAAACTGATCAAAAAGCATTACCGGGAGATGGGTTTCGACGCCATTGTCTGCATCGGCGGGAACGGGACCCAGCGCACCGCCTCCATGATGGCGCAAGAAGGTCTGAACATCATCGGGCTGCCCAAGACCATCGACAACGACGTCTGGGGCACCGATGTGACTTTTGGCTTTGACTCGGCCCTGGGCATTGCCACCGAGGCCATCGACCGGCTGCATACCACCGCCAACAGCCACAAACGCATCATGGTCATCGAACTGATGGGGCATAATGCCGGCTGGCTCACCTTGTATGCCGGTATCGCCGGCGGCGGCGACGTGATCCTTCTGCCTGAGATCCCGTATGATATCAAAGTCGTATCCGATTATCTCTTACACCGCGCCAAAGCCAGGAAACCCTATTCCATTGTCGTGGTGGCCGAAGGGATCGAAAAACCGAAAAAAGAGAGGGTTGCCACTTTTATTGCCAGGGAAATCCAGAAACATACAGGCCTTGAGACCCGCGAAACCATCCTTGGCTACATCCAACGCGGAGGGACCCCGTCGCATAACGACCGTATCCTGGCTACCCGCTTCGGTGCGCACGCCGTGGAACTGATCGCAAGGGGGGAATTCGGACAAATGGTAGCCAAAAAAGGGGAAATCACCACCTCGGTGCCGCTAAAAGAGGTTGGAGACAAGCTCAGGTTGGTCCCCGCCGATTTTCCGCTGATCAAAAAAGGGAGAAATATGGGGATATGTTTCGGGGATAAATTCTGCGATCAAGAAATCGTTTAGTCAATAATGTAGTATGTTGTATGTGATAATTATTAAGTGAAAATACAGGAATCTCAATTACTTAGTACATATAACATAAAACATACAACATACTACATTTTCAGCATCACAGCAATGAAAAAGACAGTATTATCAGTATTATCAATACTCTTAACTCTCGCCACCACTGCCCAGGATAATCACCTGGAAACTTTTTACGAAAAATCGGGCCGTAAAGCAACGCCTTCCTATGATGAAACAGTAGCCTACTGCCAGGCGCTCGATAAGGCATCGCCGTTCATTCTCTACACTACCTTCGGCACCAGCCCGCAAGGCCGCAAGCTGCCTTTGCTGATCCTGGATGCCGACGGCCGTTTCGACCCAGCCTCCGCCCGCAAAGCCGGCAAACTGGTACTGATGATCATGGCCGGCATACATCCCGGGGAAATAGACGGGAAAGACGCCGGTTTCATGTTTTTCAGGGATCTTGTGATCTATCAGCAATTCGGTGGCATGCCAAAAAACCTCACTGTCCTTTTCATCCCGATATTCAATGTAGATGGCCATGAGCGTTCCGGACCCTATAACCGCATCAACCAGGTGGGGCCTGAGGAGATGGGCTGGCGCACCACGGCACAGAACCTCAACCTGAACCGCGATTTCCTGAAGGCCGACGCCCCGGAAATGCAGGCCTGGCTGCGACTTTTCAACCGCTGGCTGCCCGATTTCGTGATGGATATCCATGTCACCGACGGCGCTGATTACCAGTATGTCATGACATATGGGTTGGAAACCCATGGCAATATGGATGAGTGGCTGACCAAATGGACTGTGGAGCGGTTCATCCCTGAGATGGAGTCGCAAATGGAGGCTGCCGGCTATCCATCATTCCCCTATGTCATGTTCCGCCGCTGGCACGACCCGCGCAGCGGCCTCCGCTCCGGCGCCGCCGGCCCGCGCTATTCCCCGGGCTATGCCGCCGCACAAAACCGCATCGGACTGCTGGTGGAAAACCATTCCCTGAAAGACTTTGAAACCAGGGTATCGTCAACCTACGAACTGCTGAGGGTCGTATGCAGATATTTACAGGACGAAGCCCCTGCCCTGCTCGAACTGAACGAGCTGGCCGATCTCAGAACCGCTTCGGCCGCATTCCTTAAAGAACCGCTGCCCATGAGCTTCACTACCGGCAAAGACAGTATTATGGCCGACTTCCGCGGGGTGGAATATGATGCCGTCACCAGCGACCTTACCGGGGGTACATGGTTCAAATATTATCCCGATAAACCCACAACATTCCAGGTTCCATTTTTTCATGAACAAATCCCTTCCAATTTCATCAAACTTCCCGAGGCATATATCTATCCGCCCGAATGGTCGTTCATCACCGAGCGCCTCGACTGGCATGGTATACGATATTCCGTTCTTGAAAAGCCGGAAAAATTTTCGGTTCAGTCGTTTGTATTCCGAAACTACTCCTGGAGCAGAACATCTTACGAGGGAAGGTTTTCCCTGACGACAGCCTGGGATACCATTTATGAAGAACGGTTGTATCCTGCCGGTTCGGTGCTGGTGAAGACGGACCAGCGCGCCGCCCGCCTGATCGCTCACATGTTCGAGCCTGCAAGCCCCGATTCCTACCTCTCCTGGGGTTTCTTCAACACCATCTTCGAAATGAAAGAATACTTCGAGACCTACAAGATGGAAGAATATGCCCGGAAGATGATTGCCGATAACCCGGGCTTGCTGGAAGAATTTAAGGCATGGGTGGAAGCTAACCCTGAGCTGAAAAACAACCAATGGGGGCAGCTGGAGTGGTTTTACCGAAGATCACCATACTGGGACAGGCAGAAAGATGTTTACCCGGTGGGGAAGGTAGGACGGTAAGACGGTAAATACCTACCACATACCACATACAACATTTCAGAACCCATTCAGCTTCATCGTAACCGTCGGGATCAGGAGTAAAAACCCAAGGATGAACAAGGTGAGGATAAGCGGCCAGATCCATTTCACCCATTTATCATAAGGAATGCGGGCGATACCCAGGGCCCCTATCAGGACTCCGGAGGTCGGCGTGATCATGTTGGTGATCCCGTCGCCGAACTGGAAAGCCATGACGGTGGCCTGGCGGGAAAGATTGATGAGATCGGAGAAAGGAGCCATGATGGGCATGGTCAGGGCAGCCTTGGCCGAACCGGAAGGGATGATGATATTGATGACGTTCTGGATGAAATACATGGTGCCGACAGCCTGTATCTGCCCCACTTCATGAAGGGAGGACGCCAGCCGGTAGAGTATGGTATCGATCACCTTACCGTCTTCCAGGATCACGATAATGCCGCCTGCCAGGCCAACGATCAGCGCCGCTGAGACAATATCCCTGGCGCCGTCGAGGAAAAGGCTGGTCTGCCGGTTCCCGCCGTAGCCCATGGCCAGGCCTGAAGCCAAGCCCATGGCAAAAAATAAGGCCGCGATCTCCATGATATACCAGTGATATCCCATCACCCCGATAATCAGGAACACGATGGTGAAGAGCAGCAGGTTAAGGATATAATAATGGACGGTCCGGAGCAGGGAAACGAGGCCTGCCAGGGCAAAAAGGCCGGTTGCTATGGGAATAGCGGGGATGTGCCACGGGGTGGAAGTGCCGATTTTTAGCTCTGTCATCGGATAATGAACGGAAAAAAGAATCAGCGCCACCAGTATAAGCCCAAAAGATATCCATGCTGATAATGGCGTATTGTAAGCAATGGTTTCCGTATTTTCAGCCGACTTCGTCCGCCAGTGGACATCGAGTACATGCATGGGCGACCGCTCTGGCCTTTTCCTGATTCTATGGGCATACCAGAGTACAAAGCCAATCCCGGTAATGTTGAAGATCACCCAGCAAATAAAACGGTATTCCAGCCCTGAGAACAAGGGCAAACCGGCAATGCCCTGGGCAATCCCGATGGTAAATGGGTTCAGCATCGCCCCGGCGAAACCAATGTGGGCGCCGAGATAACACATGGCCACCCCCACGATCGAATCATATCCCATCGAAATGGCCAGCGGCACCAGGATGATCACGAAGGCGATCGTCTCCTCACTCATCCCGAATATCGCCCCAAACAGGCTGAACATCAGCATGATCAGTGTTATAACCACATTATCGACCCCAATGATCCTGAAAAACTTGTATCTCTCAAATCCCCTCGTATAGCTTATAAATGAGATGATTCCGACATCCAGGGCTTTCGTGGCGTTCATGATCCAGAACGCCCCGCCGATCATCAGGATGAATACTATGATGCCCGCCTGCCGCTCAAAGCCTTTGAACATAGCGCCAAATACCTGCCACGTCTGCGGCTGGCTTTCAACAGGTTGGAAAACAAGCTGCTTCACCTCTTCCCCGGCCACCATGCTGATCTCTTCTGCATATTTCCCACCGGGAATAATCCAGGTAAGAACAGCAGAAAGAATGATCAGCGAGAATATAATGACATATGTATGGGGAAACCGAACCTTCATAGTTCAAAGTTCAAAGGGCAAAGTTCAAAGTTAAATTTAAAGTTTAAAGGTAATAATGTCTATTAATGTCTACATAATGTCGCGAGCGTAAGCGAGCAAATGTCCATCAATGTCTATCTAAAAGCAATGAGTTAAACAGTAGTTTGTAGCTCGCTGCGGTGCTGGCCCGGAACTGCGGATTAAAGGCAAACAGCACCAGCTGCCCCTTCCCTTTTTTTATCCAGATCATACATGGCTTTTCACTGAGCAACTCCTCTTTTTCAATATATCCGCTTTTTAGTATATTTTTCTCCGGAAAGCTGACGATCACGCGCCTGTCCATGTCGAAATTGGGAAGGCTTGTGTTAAATACGGGATTTCCCCGGTAAAAAACACCCGACTTCTCCGGCATGCCAAGGCTAAGTGAATGGCCTTGCGTGATATCAACTGCAATAAAAGCGCCCGGTACATACAACTCTTTCAGGTTGCTGGAAATGTTCCGAAACGGGAGCCGGAATTCCTCCGTTTCCTTTTCACCGCGTTTGATCTTCAGCGTGCCGGTAAAAAGATCGGTGGATGCCCCCCAGGAGACAATCACACCGCCTTTGTCCAGGAAAGTCATCAGGTTTTCAAGTCCCTTCTCCCCCATCCCCTTGTTATATTCCGGCGTATAAAAACCGATGAAGTATTCAGTTCCTTCTGATTTCATCTTGCCTTCTTTCAGGATATCCTTGTTTACCGAAGGAAAAACAATAACATCATAATTCGCAACAAAGTCAATCTTCTCAAAATCCCTCGGGTCCACAACTTTATAAGGGATATGATAGGTATCGAAAAGAAAGCGGGTCCAGCCGGCGTCCATATCATGCCGGAATGTCTCCACCAACGCGATGCGGGGAATTTTAAGCTGATCTCCATGAAAGGATGGCTTTTCCTCAAGGAATACCGGATCGGCTCCAAACTCTCCATAAAGTTTTACCAGATCATCCTGTTTTGAGGATCCGCCATATGCAATAAAACTGCCGGCAGAGATCTTCCGGCCGTTATGAACAAAGTCTTCTTTCAGCCTATCCACCCGGAACCCGAGCGAACCGGCCAAAAATGCCGCTTTGAAGCTCTCATTCCGTTCAACGGGCAATGCCAGTCCCCATAATTCTGTGGGTAACCCCTCTTTCAGCGTATAGGGGCCTGTAACAGCTGTTAGTTTGCTGTCAATGGTTTCTGTGACATTGATTTTTATTTCCCTGACGGTCACCCCGTTATGTAATGGCAACGACCAACTGGTGATATCGTACGGCCGGATGATCTCCCCACCGGGAGTATAATGCCGTACCGGGAATTCCTGGTCTTCCAGCACCTCTTTGATAAAGCCCCGGAAGGGTTGGGCCAGCGGAATGGCCAGGTCGCCCTCATAGTAAGTATAATCGCCGATTTTAACCGTTTCTGTGATTTCATAAATATCGACGCCGTGTTCCATCAGGAGGTTGACCATCCGGACCATCTCACCTGCATCATGCTGTTTCTGAGGAATGATATAATAATAGGGAGGCTGGGTTTTCCCTTTCATGACCTCCTTCCGGCACAGGTCGTTCCTGAATTTCAGGATATCTTTCTTATGCTGGGCCGCCGTGCGCAACATGGAATACGTACTGGCTCTTTCGTACTCCACCAGGTCGCTCAGGCGCCACCAGCCGCCCGGCCAGGGGTCGGGCATATTGATGCTCTTTTTGTGCTCCGACAGTCCTTTTCCCCATACTGCAATTTCATTCGGTTCGATATAAACCGGGGAGGCGACATTGACCGAAGCGGCTTCCGTAAGCATGCCGATCACATTTTTCCAGATGCAGGTTTCGGTCGAACCGGGCCAGTAATCATCAAAAAGATAGCGCTGCGTGACCTCTTTCAGCCCGCGGGCGGTCATATCGTTGATCATGTTCGAACCGAACAGCCCGATCCAGGTAAAAATGCCGGCATCCACATTTTCCGCGATCGGATCATGCGGAGGAGGCACGAAATACCTTACTCCGGTTGCCCCCATCTGGTGCTTCTCCACCATTACCTGCGGGTACCAGTCCTTGTTGTAAATCGCTGCAATCGCCCTGGTGTCCGACTGGCTGAGACTGATGAAATCCCGGTTGTTGTCGTGGCCGACATACTTGTGGTACACCCTGGGCAGATAACTGCCTTCGTATTTTGTCCCTTTGTATTGATTGTAATAATCGACAACCATATCCATTCCATCCGGGTTGTGGCAGGGAACCATCATGAAGACTACTTCGTTGAGTGATGAGTGATGAGTTTTGAGTTCTGAGTTCTGAGTTTTGAGTTCTGAGTTGGTTATTAGTTCATATGCGATGGTGGGGGCGGTCTGGGAGGGGGCTACTTCCGAGGAGTGCATCGAGAGTGTTGCCAGGACGAACACTTTGCCATCCTGGACCAATTTCTGCTGCTCTTCATCCGTCAGGTTAGGGTCCAAAGCCAGTTTCCGGTTAATTTCTTTCAGCCGGTCCAGGTTATTGATGTTCTCCTCCGAAGAGATAAAACAGATATAGATCGGTTTATTCATGGGCGACCGGCCGATCTCCAGCATTTTCACCATCCCTGATGCCTCGTCAAGCTTCTTCAGGTAATCGGTCAATGGCTCATAATTGAACAGCATCCTGTCCTCCCCCGGCTCAAACCCGAAATGATCCCCGGGACTCTGGATCTGGGAGAAAGAAAAGAACGAAGTGTGAAACGCGAGAAAAAAAAGAAAAAATTTTTTCATATTCTAATAACTAGATAATGTCTACTTAATGTCCACTTAATGTCTACTTAATGTCCACTTAATGTCCACCTAATGTCGCGAGCGCAGCGAGCAAATGTCCATCACCACAGTTCATCATATTTCGTCCAAAGGAAGTCCCCCAGTTTCCAGGCCTTATCGATCACCAGGTTTCCCCACTGTTTCGTATAGCTGGTCAGGAAAGCCCTGGTTATGGCCGGGTCCTGCTTATACATCTGCACCGCCTGTTTTTCGAAGGATTCCTGTCTGTCGAAAAGCTCCTGCTGTATGGGCATCCAGACTTTATCGACATCGTGCCGCATATCGCCCCAGCGTTGTACGGATAGGGTCCCCAACCGGTTAAAGGCCCACCAGGCCGATTTGTTGCTGAATCCTTCAATCCGGCCATCGACCTTGTATGGTTCCGGCAGATCGCTGACCCCGCAATAGACAGGGATATAGACCGACGTCGTCACGTTGTCCATAGCCAGCCAGACCACGCCGCCGATGTGATCCGGAAGCCAGTCGCGGCACTGGATGATGGTAGCATAGATCGTATACCAGCGGGCAATGGTCCGTTCCCCCCTCCAACCCCAGCCACCATTGATCCGGTGCAGTAAGTTCTCATCATAAGGCATCTGGGGATTTGCCAATGGAGAGATCACCATTTTGCCATCCTTGTCCGGGACAAGCAGGTTCTTTGTCATGTCAAACTCCGTTCCCTCGTAATAATCTTTAAAGATCTCCACCAGCTTTGATAAGGTAACAGGCTCATCGGGCTTAACGGAGAATGGGTAATTTTCGGCGTTGGGATCAAGCTTGAGCGATGGCGCCACCATATCGAATACGCGCCATTCCCTGCGGCGCGAGGCAAAAGAAGTCCGGCTTTCAGGTGCGTAAGCGTAGCAGAATTCAAAATCGTCTTTCGATTTGTACCAGCCAGAATCGATGGCTACCTGGAAGACATTGTCGGAAGCCATGAAATGATCCTTGTCCTTCAGGTTAATTTTCCTGATCCTGCTGGCGTTGGCGTTCACCGAAACATGTTCATCGGGCACGCGCTGGGCGGCCCAGATAGAACCGATCTTTCCCTTCCCCGGCCCGACGATCTCGAGATGCCAGACCTCCTTTTTATCTGCAATAGTGAGGCATTCCCCGGCATCGTTGTAACCGTATTTCTTCGTCAGCTCTCCGGCCAGCCTGATCGCATCACGCGCGGTGGTGCATCGCTCCACCATCAGCTGGCAAAGCATGGTGCAATCAATGAGCCCTGCATCGCTCTGCAACGATTCCCTGCCGCCGAAGGTCGATTCGCCGATGGCCAGCTGGCGCTCGTTGATGCAGGGATAGGCTGAATTGACATAGCCGTAGGTATGGGCAACCTGCGGTATTTCGCCGATTTTGTCATAGGCATATAGCGGCATGGCAAAGGTATCACAGGGAACCCGCTTGGTAATGTCGCACATGGCCCCCGTTGAGTGATTCAATGCCGGTTGGATAAAGATCGATGTACGGGTCCGGTGGCTGTCATCGGTGTGGGAAGTAATAACCGATCCGTCCACTGTGGCCTTTTTACCGCAGGTGACCGATGTGCATCCGTCGGGAACACCGTCGACCCAGTCGGTCTTGTCAACCTGTGCATTCAGTATGTGTATTAAGGCAAAAAAGAAGGAAATGGAAAGGAATAATAATTTTTTCATCATTGTAAGGAATAAAGAAGATTCAACAGAACAAATATACTGTATAACATTCACTAACTGATCAGTCCCCAGTTGACATGGTCCTTTTTCATTTTATCCAGTTGCCGGGCCAGCGGTTTGTTTTTATCCAGTTCCAGCAGCGGGTCTTCGTTCAGGATATCGTTCGCCAAATTGCGGGCGTATTTGAGGATCTTTTCATCGCGAATGATATCGGCTATTTTAAGATCGAGGATTCCGCTTTGCTTTGTTCCCTGCAGGTCGCCCGGACCCCGAAGCTGCAGGTCGGCCTCCGCGATCCGGAATCCGTCATTGGTTTCGACCATGGTTTGCAGCCTTTTCCGGGCCTCTGTGGTCACTTTTTCGCCGGTGATCAATATGCAGAACGACTGGTCGGCCCCTCTTCCCACGCGGCCTCTTAGCTGGTGCAATTGCGAAAGGCCGAAACGCTCGGCATTCTCAATGATCATGACCGATGCATTCGGCACATCCACGCCTACCTCTATCACAGTGGTGGAAACCATGATCTGGGTCTGGTTTTTCACAAACCTTTGCATTTCATAGTCTTTATCGGCCGGTCGCATCTTGCCATGAACAATGCTCACGGCATATTCCGGTGGAGGAAAATCACGGACGATGCTTTCATAACCGTCAGCCAGGTGCTTCAGGTCCATTGTTTCCGATTCTTTGATCAGGGGATACACAATATAAATTTGCCGCCCCTCCTGTATCTTTTTCTTCATAAAGCCGAAGATCCGTAACCGGGCTGAATCGGTATACAGCAACGTCTTCACGGGTTTCCGGCCTGGGGGTAGCTCATCGATGACCGATATGTCCAGGTCGCCATAAAGGGTCATGGCCAGTGTCCTGGGGATCGGTGTGGCTGTCATTACCAGGACATGCGGCGGGTTGTCGCTCTTGGACCACATCCTGGCGCGCTGGGCCACCCCAAAACGGTGCTGTTCATCGATGATCACCAGCCCGAGGTTTTTAAACAGCACAGGGTCCTCGATCAGTGCATGGGTGCCGATAAGGATGTGCAACTCCCCGGCTTGCAATTGCTCATGCAGTTCCCTGCGCTTCGATGCCGGCGTTGAGCCGGTCAGCAGGTCTATCCGGACGCCCAACCCGGCAGTCATGCGGGTCAGCGTATTGAAATGCTGGATGGCCAGGATCTCTGTCGGGGCCATCAGGCAAGACTGATAACCGTTATCGGCGGCAATCAGCATCGACATCAGCGCTACCATGGTTTTTCCGCTGCCCACATCCCCCTGCAGCAAACGGTTCATCTGCTTGCGGGATCCCAGGTCTTTACGGATCTCCTTGATAACTCGCTTCTGGGCTTCGGTAAGTATAAAAGGAAGATTTTCACGGTAAAACCGGTTGACATATTCACCCACACTGGCAAACACAAACCCATTGATTTTCTGCTGCCTGATAATTTTACCTTTCAGCAGGCTGAGCTGTATGAAGAAAAGCTCTTCAAATTTGAGTCTCGCCTGTGCTTTCTGTAATTTTTTCTGATCTTCGGGAAAATGGATATGGCGCAAGGCTTCTTCTCTGCAGATCAGTGAAAGTTTGCTCCTGATTTCTTCAGGAAGATTCTCCGGTATTTTTCCCTGCGATTGAAGCACGAGCTCTTTCAGCAGCTTCACCAGGTTCTTGCTGGCAAGCCCGCGGTTTTTCAATTTCTCAGTTGTGCTGTAAATCCCTTGCAAGGTCTGGGCGATCGTCCTGTCGAAATCGGCAGCTCTCTCAACTTCAGGGTGGGCGATATTGTACCGCCGGTTAAAAACCGTAGGTTTTCCGAATACGATATATTCTACATTGGGCAAAAGGGTCCCTTCGATCCACTTGATCCCCTGGAACCAGACCAGTTCTATTTCGCCGGTGTTGTCCCTGAAGATGGCAGACATTCTCCGGGCCCTTTTTTCACCGATGATCCTGACCTGAGTGATGGTGCCCCTGAGCTGGACATAAGCCAGGTCCGGTTCTATCTCTTTGATTTTATATATCCTGCTCCGGTCGACATAGCGGAAGGGGTAATAAGAGATCAGGTCGCCAAATGTGTGGATATCAACTTCCTTCTTCAATAATTCAGCCCGTTTCGGGCCGACTCCCTTCAGGAATTCCACAGGTGTTTCGAGGAATGTTTTCATACGGTGCTGATTATCCGTTCATCAAATGTAATTAAAAAAGCCGCCTCAGTTTGGTTGGGCGGCTTTTTTCAGATTTATGATTTTTCGTTTAGTATTCCCAGAGGCTTTGCTCAAAGTCCAGCAGTTCAAGCTTGATCCTCTCGGCCTCGAGCAGGGCATCGAGGCCTTGTGCATACTCTGAGATCCTTCGGTCGTAAACGTTTTGTTCTTTATAAATATAGCTGGTGAAGAACCGTTTCATGAATATTTCGTCGTAAGATCTTCGTGCCGCATCGTTAAAACGGTTAAATACCTCAGCTTGAGCAAGTACCGGACGGGCTTCCGGGTAATAGATCCAGAAGAGCGGTTCGGTGAACTCCTCTTCATTTCTCACCTTGATCATCACCGGGCAGATGCCTAAGATTCGAACCATCATCTGTGATCTCTTTTTGTCGAAATACCAGTCTTCTTTTATCCTGATACGATTTACCCTGTTGGGATCAAAGTCAGAATAAATAACTGTATCGTATTGATCATAGGGCGGGAAAGGCCTGGTCAGTGTCAGGTGAACGGTATCGATCTGCCGCGAGACGATCTCCTGGAAAGTCAATGGCACCAGGAACTCATCGGTAGTTGAGATATCGTATGCCGTAATGGAACCTTCCCTGAGGGCATCCATCACCACTGTGATAAAATTCCTCCAGTTGTTATGCGGTTCTATCGGGTAATAGAAAGGCTGGTTCATTTTCTGACGCAAATCGATCTCACGCCATAATCTTTTCGACCACATGATATCGGCTTTCCTGACTGACGGCAGCGGGATTGGCTGTACATCCATCAGGTCATTGTCGTAGTGAACGACATCCTGCGGCATATTGTCAATGATCTGTGCATTCAGCGTTCCGGCAGTGCCCGCCAGAATGAACAGCGACAAAAAAATTAATGTTATTTTTTTCATAATATGACCTCCACAAATGATTATCTGATTTCCAAAGAAATAGGGTTCAAGCTTCTGGGAATTTTATCAGGGCCTTCGGCCTGGATATTTTCAAAGAAGAATTTCTGGCCCCTGCGTGAATTCTGGATCATGCGGATCATTTCATCGTTGAAACGATTGCTGGTACCTCTCTGTGATATTCCGTCCCCGCCTATGATTGTCGTCATCCGGAAAGACTTAACTTCAAAAAACAGGTCAAATTCGAAATCCTTCATAACCGGGATAATTGCACCGGCAGCCAGGAGTGTGCTTTTATCGATAGCGCCTTCTACCTGGCCGGCGATTTCAGCTACCGGGCTGGGAACGCGCCTGATCCTGAATTCTGCCGAACCCATTTTACGGGTTTCGCCCTGGTAGAGGGCATCGACAGAAATTATGGTACGGGCCTGTCCTTGCGGCACCCTTACGATCCATTCTTTTCCGCCGGCACTTCTTGTCATGGATCCTACAGAGATGGAAGGACGAAGATTCGCCTCTGCGATACCCGGGACTGAAATGGAAACCGGATTATCGACACCGATATAGAAAACATTCATCTTGGTGGCGGCCACGGTAAGGGATGGTGGAGCCACTACATATTCTCCGGAGAATTTATAAGGAATCCGCTCGCCTTCAGGTGATACCACTTCAATCACGCCGGCATACCGTTGTGGTCCCAAGGCGCTGGCCGGGAAATTCAGCTTGACAACCCCGTCTTTTCCATCCACTTTCTGTGCCCTGTCTTTATTGCTGATAGTGATTTCATCAGCCCCCATCAGTACATAAACCTCAGGTGTCTGCTTGGTGTCGAATGCTGTTACCAGCACCTCAGCCTCATATTTGTCTCCCTGCAGCACGTAGTTGGTTTTGGGGATGATTTTCGCTTCGATCTTATCAAATTTAAAATCGGAGATATCAATAGCAGTGTATAATTCAGCCACAACGTCGAATTCTGTGGTCTGGACTTCAGCTTTGATTTTATTAAGGATCGTCACGGTCGCTGCCAGGATCGTATGATAGAAATTATGCATTTCCCAGTTTTGCGGACGTCCGCCGGCATCATAAAACGGCCCTTCTGTATCAAGACCCATCTTGATATTTTCCCGAAAATCCTCGGGAACAAGCTCGATCATATTAGCCTTGAACTCCTCAATCTTTTTTCTCAGCTTCTCCGCTTCGCCACGGTTAATAAAGAAATTGGTAGCTTCGTCGTACTTGTCTTTCGTCGGAACTTTGGACATGTTCAACATGGGCAGTTCAGCCTTTTTGCCGGGGTTATACGGATCAGGCATGAGCTTTATCTCATAGTACCTTTTCATTGTCTCGGCAGAATCCTTTCGCTCAGACCTCCTGACCACCTCAAAAATTAATCTGTCGACATAATCTTTCATATCAATCGACAGTCTCCTCGCCTCTTGTGCTTTATCATAATATTCTTCCACTTTCTGCGGACGGAGCGAATGTTGCTTTTCGAATTCCAAATAAAGATTGCTGAGCTTGTTTTCAAATACCTCGATGGTATTTTCCATACTTTGGTTCACGACCAAAAAGGCGTCAAGCATATCTTTGGAAACGTTAA
The DNA here is from genome assembly GCA_019429045.1 of Bacteroidales bacterium. Taxonomy (GTDB): domain Bacteria; phylum Bacteroidota; class Bacteroidia; order Bacteroidales; family JAGOPY01; genus JAGOPY01. The sequence continues at coordinate 11,438 of JAHYJL010000016.1, read as the reverse complement.
GAGCCAGCAGGGCAGTTAGCACAAGATACATCATGGCAATCATTTTCTGCCGTGGTGTCTCTTTATATCCAGCCATATATTTTCTTAATTAATCTGTTAACAATCAACTTTCTAATAGCATCTGCAGCCCCATTTTACCTGGCTCTGCCGCTCATTGCAGTAAGCATCCCGCCGTACACCTCATTCAAGGAAGAAATGCGTTGGGTCAGGATATTCATTTGCTCTTTGTAGGTGGCCATTGAATCGGCTGAATCCTTCATATTCTTCAGTAATTCGTTCATGGTTTCGCGAACCCTGGCCGATGACTGGATCTGTTCATTGCTGCCTTGCAGCTGAAGCTCATAAACCGAATTGAGTGCAGAGAGCTTATCAGCGATCTGGCTTAGTTTTTCATTGTAGGTCTTGCCACCGACGCCTGAAAAATCGAGGTTTTTTGCTGATTGTGAGAGCACGTCAGCCGATTTGGAATACTGCTGGGCCAGGAACTGCGCCGATTCCATTGCTGACTTCATGCTGTCGGTAAATTGTTTGGTTACCGAAATATCGCTTTTCAGGGTTTCAGCAGCTTCCTTATATGTTGAGGAAAGGTGGGCTGCATTTTCACCGGCATTTTTGATGCTGCTGATATATTGTGTGGAGGCATTCGCATCCTTCTGAAGGGTTTCCGCCGTAAGGTCATAAGATTTGGTAAGGTTCTCCGCTGACCGGGAGGCGCCTTTCACGTGCGACAGATATTCATTGGTCACGTTGGCGGCGTCGGTTATATCAGAAAGCTTTGCCGTACTGTCGCTAAGCTTTCTAAGTCCATCGCCCAACCGGTCCATCAGGTGTTTATCGATCTGTGATTTCTGTAACAGATCATCCAGCTCTTCAGTAGGTTTCTTGTGACCTTTCACTTCTCCATTGCCGTGGTAAAGTCCGCCTAACTGCGGATAGACAAGGCTCCAGTCGGGTTCCACATAGGGAGGTTCCCAGGCTGAGAAGAAGAAAATGATCGCTTCCGTACCCAAACCCACCACGAGCATGATATCAGCTCCGGAGTAGTGATTGATTTTGAATAATGCGCCAAGGATTACGACTGATGCACCAAGACCATACAATCTGGCCATAAAAGTTCTGAATCCGCGTCTTCTGACAAAAGTGTTAATGCCCATATGCTTTAAGGATAAAACGTTTTAAAAGATTGATTAAAATTTATTTTCAGTAATTCTGGTTAGTTGTAAACTCTGGAAGCCCTGGAAGGATTATCGTCTTTGTTTCTGCCGAGGTATGGCAGGATACAGCGGAAGCCGATATAACTCTTTGCAGTGTCCTGGTATTCATAATCGCGTGTAGACACCTGCATATAATAAGCAATATCTTTCCAGGATCCGCCGCGAATAACTTTGCGTTTCATGGCAGGGGGATCATCCTCTTTCGCGTTATAAGTGAAATTGGGGTTCATGTCCCAGGTGAAATTATAAGAGGATGGATCATAGGCACTGTTGGTCCATTCGGAGACATTACCGGCCATATCGTACAATCCGAAGTCGTTGGGGGGATAGTGGGCAACGATCACTGTACGCAGCCCGCCATCGTCAATATAATTTCCCCTCAAAGGTTTGAAGTTAGCCAGGAAGCAGCCTCTTTCATTCCGGGTATAGGGGCCTCCCCAGGGATAGGGGTTATTGTTATAACCACCGCGTGCAGCCCATTCCCATTCGGTTTCAGTAGGAAGCCTGAAATCCACAATTTCAATGTCTCCCTTCTTTCTGCCGCTGGCATTGTTCATCAATTCTGTACGCCAGATACAGAAAGCCCTGGCTTGTTTCCAGTTCACCCCAACAGCCGGATAGTAATTGTAAGCGGGGTGCCAGAAATATGCCTTAGTCATCGGATCATTGAAAGAATATGTATAATCATGGATCCAGCAAAGGGTGTCTGGATATACATTGATCACCTCTTTTCTGACATAGACAGAACGGTCGCGCATACCCTGCGGCCTGTTGGCAAATGCCGCATTTTCGGAATTGGCATCCTGTGTCCAGTCCTTACGGGCAGCTGCCTGATAATCGATCCAGTAATACTCATAGAATAGCTTCCGGGCATCGACCTCCTTTTTCCTGAAATATCTTTCATGTTCAGGGATATACATCTCATCATTGAGAATGTCACGAATATCCTGATCTTTGCTGTTCCAGTCGATATCAGCGCTCCAGTTTATCAGCGGAGGGTCGTAGATTTCGCCGGTTCTTTTATTCTCCTGGATCAGGTATTCATCGGGCCGGATATCTCCCAGGATACGCCTGGCAATGGAATCACGGACCCAGAATACGAATTGGCGGTACTCATCATTGGTGATTTCAGTTTCATCCATGAAAAATGCTGAAACAGAAACGGTTTTGGGTTCCTGGACAAAGGCATAGGCAATGTCCTGGTCGCCAACGCCCATGGTAAAGCTACCTTGCGGAATAAACACCATGCCAAAGGGATCAGGCTGGAAAAAGGGCCTGGTCTTGCGGCTTACACCCACCAGTTCACCGCTGCCGGAGTTATTGCAGCTGGATACTATGGCTGCCGCGGTAATCAGCAGCAAGAATGCGGGAAATCTTTTCATAACAGTTCTTTTTAGGCCAAATAATAACGAACTTCGTAAAGTTTTATTTCGAAAAAGTGTCCAAAAATAAAAAATATATAATTAAAAAAGCATTTTTTTTGTTTTTATAAAAATCTGGTGTTCTTATAACTCTTTCTTCCTTTGTCTAATTCGAGCTTGAAACAATAGTTCAGCATGATCTCGTGAGAGCCGCCAAATACCGGTAATGCCAGCTTGCTGACATTGATGTCATAGGAATAGCCAATTAAAAAATCTTTGAATTTTAAACCAAGCAATAATATTACCGATTCACTCCAACGATAGCCGGCGCCAAGCCAGACAGTTTCTTTATACCTGACGGTGGCATTGACCTCTGCCTGGTAAGTGGACAGGTTGGTTTCGATGATAGCGGAAGGCAGAAGTTCAAAATCAGGGTTTCCCCGGAAAGTGTACTCATAACCACCCGTGATAAAGAAAGTCCGGTCCAGTTTCATCTTCACCCCGCTGTTGGTGCTTTCATTGCTGATCGGCTTCCCTTTGGTCTGCACCAGGTGTAACCCTGAAATACCTATATAATAGCTATCAGGTACGCGGTATAATAATCCAAGGGAGAAGTCGATAAGAATATCACTTTCCTTTGCAAGCCCCTGCAGCAGGGGGTCCAGTTCTTCATTGGGCCGAAGCCTGGAGAAATCGATGGACCGGTTATTGAATTCCACCTGTGTGCCAATGCCCAGCCTTCCCAGGCCCACATTACGCTGATGAGCATAACCGATTTTTACACCAATCGTTTTCTCGTACCCCAGGGCATCCTGCATGATCACAAGACCTACCCCCCCGCGTAAGATCCGGATCGGCAGACTGCCTGCAACAAAATAAGTGCGCGGCGCAACCTGGGCCCCGTCCTCTTTGCCGAAACCGGTCCATTGCATCCGGTTTGCACCGGTAATGCATACCGCGTTGGTATTCCCCGCAGCGCCGGGATTTTGCACCAGGTCATAAAACATGTACTGGGAAAAATTGGGTTCCTGCTGCCCCTGAACAGAACCAGCCTGCCAGAAAACCACAACTATCAGTGAAAAGATCAGACGGAAAACCTTCCGGAACTTCATTTTTAAAGTGCAACGATTAGAATAACAGTTTGCTAAATTATAAAAAAAACAATAACAGCCATTTGAAACGTAAATTATATGACATTATTTTACAGCGGACAAATGTCAAGAACGCAGTGAGCAAATGTCTACTTAAACAACCGGATAATATCATTCCCGTTCGCGAATATCAGCAGCCCAAACAGGATGATCATCCCGGTGATCTGGGCATACTCCATGAATTTGTCGCTGGGTTTGCGGCCGCTGACTATCTCATAAACCAGGAACATGACATGCCCCCCGTCAAGCGCCGGTATGGGCAGCAGGTTGAGAATGGCCAGCATGATCGACAGGAAAGCGGTCAGACGCCAGAAAGCCAGCCAGTTCCAGGTCGACGGGAAAATACTGCCGATGGTGATAAACCCTCCGACCGATTCATACGCTTTTACTTCGGGTGAAAAGAGCAGCCTGAGCTGCTTCAGGTAATTGCCGATCCCGTCGACAGTCCTGTTCAGGCCGGCCGGAATAGCCTGGAAAAGATTGTATTCCTTCTGGTGAAATTCGAAATATTTGGTCGGATCGGTCCGTATCCCCACCATCCCCTCTTCAGAAACCTGCATTTCAAACAAAAGGGTATCCCGGCCCCTGACAACGGCAGTCTGAACCAGTTCCCCTTTAGCACTTTTAACAGCTGCGACAAATTCGTCAAAATAAAATATCGGCATATCATTCACCGATATGATCCGGTCGTGCACTTCAAGGCCTGCTTCGCGGGCCGGCGACGGATCGCTGAACCCCTCCACTTCAAAAGGGAAGCGGGGTGAGAGAAAAACCGGTTCCTTGAGCTTGACCAGCTTCCCGAGAGAGCCTTCCGGAATATCGATATTGGTGAATTGCCCATCCCGTTCAACCTGAATTGTCTTCGCTTCATCGAGGATCAATGTAACCGGGATCTTAGAGAAATCTTCAACAGGCTGACCATCAATAGATAAGATACGATCTCCATTCTGCAAGCCCATTTCAGCAGCCAGATCGTCTGCCACAATGCCATATTTGTTGACCTCTGAGGTAGGCAGGTATTGCTCGCCCCAGAATGCAAGGATGCCAATGTAGATAATGAATGCCAACAAAACGTTCACGGTAACCCCGCCGATCATGATGATCAGGCGCTGCCAGGCCGGTTTAGACCGGAATTCCCAGGATTTCGGCTCCTGTTTTAATTGTTCTTTATCCATCGACTCGTCAATCATCCCGGATATCTTCACATAACCCCCCAGCGGTAACCAACCCACGCCATATTCGGTGTCCTTATGTTTGTATTTAAAGAGGGAAAACCAGGGGTTGAAAAAAAGATAAAACTTCTCAACCCTTGTTTTAAAAATCCTGGCTGCGATGAAATGGCCCAGTTCATGAAAGACTACCAAAATGGAGAGACTCAGAAGGAGCTGTGCAATTTTTATGATAATTTCCATATTTCCTGTAAGAATTTTTTGCTTATCGATTCAAAGTAATGAAGAAAATGATTCTTTTCCTGTGCTGTTAAAATTTAATAAAATCCGTCGGATCTACCGGCACACCGTTATACCACAATTCAAAATGAAGGTGGGGCCCTGTGCTGTACTCACCCGAACTTCCGATGATAGCGATGGGGTCGCCAGCCTTAACAAATGTCCCCTGATCCTTCAGTAAGGCTGAGTTATGCTTATAAACGGAAACCAGGTCATTTTCGTGCTGAATACTGATATTATAGCCGGTTTCAAGCGTCCACCCGGTAAAAATAACAACCCCGTCAAGCGTTGCTTTAATGGCCTCATTTCGCACCGAAACGATATCGACCCCGAAATGCCTGGCTGCAGGATCGAATTTCGATGTAATTATTCCGCGCAAAGGAGTAAAAAAAGTAAAATTACTGATATCAGGCCTTGTACCGCTTCTGTCAGTCGGTGTCAGTTTGAAATCACCTGCGGCCATCTGTTCTTCAAATTCCCTGCGGAAAAGTGAGTCTTCCCTGGATGGAGAACTGTACAAATTCTGGTATTTGCTACTGGTATCAACCTTTAGCGGCGTGATAATGGTGGTGTCTTTTCCGGAAAGCACAATTCTTAAGTTTTCGAGGTAAAGCGATTTCTGGCGCACAACTGCATTCAGTGAGTCGGTCAGTTCACCCAGCTTGTAAACCTTTTCATATAATGTAACATCAGTATAGCCTGGGATGTATTCTCTTAATGATGTAAAAGCAATGATGATCGTAGTAATAAAAATCAGTAAAATGGCCAGTGTGCCGGTAGCCACGAAGACATTGAGCCGGCTTAACTTAAAAGATAATTTCTCCTCATAGGTCTCGTCATTCAGGATAACCAGTTTGTACTTGTTCCTGAGCTTTCGGTACCATTTCTTTTTCAATTGATTATCTTCAGCCATTTCGCCGTAATCGGGGGTGCAAATATCGGAATTTTTCGGGGAACGGGAATATTTTTTACTTTTGTCAGATTAATCGCCGGACAAAGTTCAGGCATTGCATATAATATTTTATCAAATATTAAGTTATTAGAATCGGGCTTTTGAGAACATCGTCCCTGAGTTTTTATTAATCTTTACAGACTACAACTACCAGAATTCCCGTGCAGCTTCGCATATCATACCGGAATATCATCTACGCCTCCGGGCTTATATTAATTATAGCCGGTACGCTTTCGTGCTCAACCAAAAAAAACACTTTTTCCCGCAGGGCTTATCACAACATCACTTCCCGTTATAATGTCTATTTCAATGGAAGGGAGAGTTTGAACGAGGGAAGGATTGAGCTGATAAAAGGGGTGAAGGACAACTACCAGCAAATACTGCCTGTTTTTAATTTTGGGACAAAGCAAGAAGCCCAGCAACGCAATCCCCAGATGGACAGGGCTATTCAGAAGGCTTCCATGACAATTCAAAAGCACTCCATGCCTTTTGGCGGAGTTGAGCGGGTCAGGTGGATCGACGATGCTTATCTGCTCATCGGCAAGGCTTATTTCTACAAACAGGAATATTTCAGCGCCCGGCGGACGTTCAATTTCATCATACAGGAATATGGTTATAACGATATTAAGTATGATGCGATGATATGGCTGGCTCTGACATATAACCAGACAAAAGAATATGAAAAGTCAGAGCCGTTGCTAAATTTGATCACCAGTGATGCTTCCAGGGACCTTGTGCCGCAAAAGGTTATCATAATCCTGCCCCAGGTATATGCCGATTTGTATATCCGGCAGGAAAGATACGACCAGGCTGTCGAGTACCTTTTCGAAGCTATTGCGTACAATCCTAAACGGGACCTCAAAACGCGCATGATGTTCATCCTGGCGCAGGTTTACCAGGAAAACGGCGACTTATACCGTGCTTCGGAATGGTACACCAAAGTAATCAAACGCAATCCTGTATATGACATGGCCTTTCAGTCAAGGATCAACCTGGCCAGGTCATACGATGCCCAGTCAGGCGACCGGAAAATGGTGACAAAGCTGCTTTCCAAAATGTTGAGGGACGATAAAAACAAGGACTACAAGGACCAGATTTATTTTGCCCTGGCAGAGGTAGCGCTACGGGACCGTGATACGGTCACCGGCATAGATTACCTCAGGCTTTCGGTGGCCAGCTCTGTTAACAACAATTACCAGAAAGCCACTTCATCACTTACCCTTGCCGATCTTTACTTCAATATGCCTTCCTATGAAAATGCACAGGCATACTACGATACTGCCATGATGTTCATTCCCAAGGATTACCCGGATTACAACCAGATCGAGAAAAAAACGAGGATGTTGAATGAACTCGTTAAGAATCTGATCGTGATCAACCATGAGGACAGTCTCCTACGGGTAGCCAACATGAGTGATTCAGATCGTAACAAGGTGATCGACAACCTCATTGCCGAATACAGGGAGGAACAAAAGAGGCTGGCAGAACAAAAGCAGCTTGATATTATCCTGGCCCAGCAGCGCCAGGCCACTTCAGCCACCAGTACGGGCAGCACGGGGGTCCCTATCGGAGGGAAATGGTATTTTTACAATGTCCAGACACGCGAATACGGCCTTTCTGAATTCATTAAGAAATGGGGGCAGCGTAACCTGGAGGACCTTTGGCGGATTTCGGACAAGCAGGTCATGGCGTTCATGGAAGACCAAAGCAGAATGGATGACAGCGACACCATTCAGTCCGATACCCTGATCGCGGGAGCAAACGATCCGACAAACCGGGAGTATTACCTCAAAAACCTGCCATTCACAGAAGAAGCCCAGCTGGCTTCCAACAAAAGGATCCTCGATGCTTATTTTGGTGCAGGAAGAATTTATAAAGAAGGATTGAAAGACAATCCGAAAGCCGGGGAAACTTTACTTACCATGAACAACCGCTACCCTGAAAATGATCATGCTTTACAATCGTATTATTATCTTCACAAAATATATGATGAGGAGGGGCAACCATTACAGGCGGAATATTACAAAAACCTGATTATCAATAATTATCCCGAGAGCGACTATGCAAAGCTGCTGACGGATCCTGAATATTTCAGCAAACTGATAGCAGAGAAAAATAAAGCGGCAGTTCTGTACGAGGACACATATCTATCCTATAAAGCAGGGCAGTACTTTCAGGTCATTACCAAAAGCGACCTGGCCCTGGCCACGTATGGCGACTCGATCGACCTTGCACCCAGGTTTGAATACCTGCGGGCCGTTTCCATAGGCCGGGTGGATGTGATCGATTCCCTGGTGGCCAATCTGCAAAGGATCATCCTGAAATATCCAAACAGCGAAATCAAGACCCTGTCACAGGGCTTGCTGGCACGCATCGTCACTGATCATCCCGAACTGGCGGATGAGAACTTTGTTTTACCCGGTGAAGAGCCCATAGAGGTCGGGAAACCATCACCTTATAGCTTCAATGGCAGCGGTCAGCACATGTTCATGATGGTGGTCGATTCCCGGGAAATACGCCTGAACCCTTTTAAAGTCAAAGTTTCCGACCACAACCAGAAATACCACAGGCTCGAAAACCTTACGGTCAACAGCCTTGTGCTTGACAAGCAAAACTATATCGTGACAGTCGGTAATTTCAACAACGCATCCAAAGCGCTGGATTATCTCAATGGCATCATGCTCAGTGATTATGTTTATGCTGATGTAAAACTGGGAACTTATCATATCTTTGTCATTTCAACGGAGAATTATCCAATCTTTTTCAAGGAGAAGGATATTGAAGAATACAGGAAATTTTACGACAAGAACTATAAATAAAAGCTATCTCATCACTAACTATACAACAAAATGGCAAAAAATGGTATCATTGAAACCCCGGCCGTCAACATGATCGGAAAAGGCACCAGCATTAAAGGTGACATTCGGTCGGATGGCGATTTCCGGGTAGACGGCATCCTGCATGGCTCCATACAGTCGAATGGAAAAATCGTCGTAGGTATTTCGGGCAGTATTGAAGGCGACATCTCCTGCCAGAATGCGGATATCTCGGGTACGGTGAAAGCGGTCATCAAGGTGAAGGAGTTATTATCCCTGAAATCGACCTCCAGGGTTGCCGGGGAGATTAACACCAACAAACTGGCCATCGAACCGGGTGCGAAATTTTCCGGGACCTGTAAAATGGAGGATGAAATCCTGAGAAAGATACAGGAGGAGAACAAACAGCATGGAGCCGTCGTCAGAGAAAAAGAAAAAATCGCCGGATAGTTATGCCCGTTATTCGGGTATCGCTTTCCAAATGCTTATTATTATCCTGCTGGGTGTTTTCGGCGGAATCAAACTCGACCAATGGCTGAATATGAAGATCCCGGTATTTACGGTGGTCCTCTCCCTTCTGTCGGTTATCCTGGCCATATATTCGGTTACAAGAGACCTGGTGAAATCAGACAAATCAAAGGATAAAAAAGATTCCGGCACCTCATGAAAAAGAAACTTCAGCATTTTTTCCTCCGTCTTATTGCTATCAGCCTGATCCTGGCCGTGATTGCCTTCATACTGAAAGCCTTGTCGCCGGCAGGTACCCTTCCACCGATGCTCCCTTATCTCTTCATCCTTTTCATCATCGTTTCAGCAGTGGTGCACTGGATTTTACTCAGGATCACTTCTGTAAAACCCGAAAAATTCATCTCCTACTTCATGATGGCAACAATGATCAAGCTCATCATCTATTTTGTCACCGTGCTTGCTTACGTGTTTATGAACCAAACCGGCATTTTATCGTTTATCATTGCGTTTTTCGTTTTATATATTGTTTATACGGTTTTTGAAGTTACCTCAATCCTCAGGCAGGTAAAAGAATGATATCGTAATTCATTAATTATTGGAATGATGAAAAAAAATTCACTGAAAGAGATGGTCGAAGTCAATATGATGGATGGCTATGAAAAGATTGACCATTACAATATTGCCAATGTCAACAAGATGGCGCGCCATTACCATGAGATCCTGAAATATATCGGTGAAGACCCGGAACGGGAAGGGCTGAAGGACACACCGGTCAGGGTAGCCAAGTCAATGCAGTTCCTGACCCATGGTTATATGCTGAACCCTGAAGATATCCTGCGTTCTGCCATGTTCAAGGAAGATTACAGGGAAATGGTCATCGTAAAAAATATCGAAATATACAGCATGTGTGAGCATCACATGATTCCTTTCTTTGGAAAAGCGCATGTGGCATATATTCCCAATGGTTATATCGTAGGTTTGAGTAAGATTCCACGCGTAGTTGACGCCTTTGCCCGTCGCCTGCAGGTGCAGGAGCGGTTAACGACACAGATAAAAGATTGTATCCAGGACACTCTTAAACCCCTCGGGGTAGGCGTTGTGATCGAAGCCCTTCACATGTGCATGGCGATGCGGGGGATACAGAAACAAAACAGTGTCACTACCACCTCCGATTTCACCGGGGCATTTTTAAGAGAACCGACCCGTGGGGAGTTCCTTCACCTGATCAGTTCTGTTTTACGTTAAACCCATCGGGGCGGCGGAACAGAATTTTTGCTATTTTTGCCTGCCAATCATGATAATATTTCTTCGATCACTATGAAAGCATACGTTTTTCCAGGCCAGGGAGCCCAGTTTGTCGGTATGGGTAAAGATCTTTTTGAAGGATCTTCTCTTGCGAAAGAGTTTTTCAATAAGGCCAATAATATCCTGGGTTTCAATATCACCGAGGTAATGTTTGAGGGGACGGAGGAGGAGCTGCGCCAGACGCGGGTCACACAGCCGGCCATTTTCCTTCATTCGGTCATTCTTTCCAGGGTTTTGGGCGATGATTTTAAACCTGACCTGGTGGCCGGCCATTCCCTGGGCGAATTCTCGGCCCTTGTCGCCAACAAGGTGCTAACTTTTGAGGACGGGCTGAGGCTGGTTGCCAAGCGGGCATCCGCCATGCAAAAAGCCTGTGAACTGGCTCCTTCCACCATGGCCGCCGTCCTGGGAATGGAAGATACCGATGTGGAAAAGGTGCTAAGCCTGATCAAGGATGAAATCGTGGTTCCGGCCAACTATAACAGTCCCGGCCAGCTGGTCATCTCCGGTTCGGTCAAAGGCATTGAGCTGGCCTGTGAGAAGCTGATGGAAGCAGGCGCCAAAAAAACGGTCATCCTGAATGTCAGCGGGGCGTTTCATTCCCCTTTTATGCAACCCGCCGCCGAAGAGCTTTCCAACGCTATCAAACCACGAAATTCAATAAAGGCATCTGCCCGGTATACCAGAATGTGACGGGCCAGGGCGTCACCGATCCCGAGATCA
>JAHYJL010000221.1 GCA_019429045.1 Bacteroidales bacterium | reverse complement strand
CCGGTCTCGTGGCCGAGTGGCTAGGCGGCGGTCTGCAAAACCGCGTACAGCGGTTCGAATCCGCTCGAGACCTCAGATTATGAAATTAAACCCTTGTTTGACAGATTGTTGGGCAGGGGTTTGGTTTTAATGCCAGAACCCGCGCAACCATTTACCTTTATCAATGGATTTTACATCCAGCATGGCTGAGTTATTGGCCACAACCCTATTTTAATTTAGTCAAAATACAAATTACCTGGTTTACCCGTGCTTACATCTTTTTTCATATATATTCGCAGATATATACATATTAAAATATCAGAATATGCCTCCCCAAATTAAACGCTTGTTATTGCTGTTTGGCCTTTTTATAGGGCTGTTCCTCCTGGCAAGATACCTGCTGATCCCTGAATCGTTCGGTAAATACGGCCACTACCGCGGCAATTCGTTGTATGAGAATATGGAATTACCTATTCAGTACGCGGGCAGTGAATCCTGCACGGAATGCCATGCCGATGTGGCTGACGATAAAGAGTCGGACATTCACGATAACCTGAGCTGCGAATCCTGCCACGGACCTTCTCTTGCTCATGTTAATGCTTCCGAAACCATAGGCGTCGAAAAGCCTTCCGGCAGGGAGTTCTGCGGCTTATGCCACAGCAGACACTCCGCCCGCGATCGTAATGTTGTCTTCCAGATCGACCTGGCAGAACATAATGCAGATAAAGATTGTATAGAATGTCATAACCCTCATAAACCATGGGACCTCAAAGAACAGGACACTCCAGAAGAAGCTTTTTAAAAGCGGCGACAGCAGTGGGGGGCGGCGTCATCGCCTCCACTTTCTTAAAACCGTTCACGGCAGTGGTATATGCTGCTGAAGAACCGGACGATATTTCCAAACCCTGGTACGGCTATGGGATAGATATAAAGAAATGTATCGGCTGCGGCCTGTGCGCCCACGCGTGCAAGCTGGAAAACAATATTCTCCTGGAACCATTCTTCTTCCGGACATGGGTGGAGCAATATACCATCAAGAATGACGGCTCCGTCATCGTGGAATCTCCTAATGGAGGCATCGACGGCTTTACCCAATCAGTACCCGAAGAGGAAATATTTAAATCATTCTTCGTCCCGAAAATGTGCAACCACTGCCATAAATCACCCTGCGTGCAGGTGTGTCCTGTCGGGGCAACTTACGACAGCCCCGAAGGGGTGGTCCTGGTGGATGAAAAATATTGCATCGGATGCCGCTACTGCGTCCAGGCGTGCCCTTACGGTTGCCGCTACATGCACCCGGAGAAAAATGTAGTAGATAAATGTACGCTATGCTACCACCGGATCACCAAAGGCCTGGATCCGGCATGCATCGAGGTTTGCCCGACAAAAGCGAGAATTTACGGAAACCTTCATGATAAAACCAGTCCCCTGGTCAAATTCCTGAAGGATCATACGTGCCTGGTGTTAAAACCGCACCTGAATACGGGAAGCAAATTATTTTACAATGCTTTAAGCGCAGAGGTCAGATAATATGGAACAGCACTTCGCCCATTTATACGAGATGATGTCGAAGGTCGAGGGGTTCATTTACCCGAATGAGCTGGAACTTCACTGGGGCATCCTGATTGTACTCTATCCGTACATCACCGGCCTGGTAGCCGGGGCATTCATCCTCGCTTCCCTGGAGCGTGTCTTTAACGTCAAAGTTCTCAAACCCACCTACGCCCTGGCATTACTTACAGCTCTGGCATTCCTGCTGATCGCTGCGCTTCCGCTAATCAGCCACCTTGGAAAGCCCGGCCGGGCCTATGAGATCATGATCACCCCGCATGGCAATTCGGCCATGGCCATCTTCGGATTCGTTTACCTGTGGTACCTGATGGTGGTTTTATTATTGGAGATCTGGTTTGACTACCGCCGCGACATTGTACTTTGGTCGCGTGAAAAAAAGGGCATTATGCGCGGGGTTTATAAGGTCCTCACCCTCGGGGTGACCGACCTGTCGCCCAATGCACTGAAGTGGGATGATAAGCTGGGGTATATCGTGACGATCATCGGGATACCGTCGGCTTTCCTCCTGCACGGGTATGTCGGCTTCATCTTTGGCTCCATCAAAGCCAATCCCTGGTGGTCCACCGTCCTGATGCCCGTGATATTTCTTTTTTCGGCGATGGTGTCGGGTATAGCATTGGTCATGCTGATCTATATGGTTGTATCATACATCCGCCGTCATCCGATCGACATGAAAGCGCTTGACATGGTGGCCCGCTATCTATTCTTTATGTTGATACTTGATTTTACGCTCGAGGCATTGGACCAGATGCACCGGATCTATGAAGCGGAGGAATCCTTCGAGATCATTTCACTGCTGGTCTCGGGGAAATTATATATTACCCTGGTGGTGTTCCAGGTATTTCTGGGCACCATCATACCTTTAATCACCCTGGGTATCATGCAGATACACCAGTTCAGGGAGAAGATCCGAAAGGCTTTGTATTTTGTCATGGGTTTGCTGGTGCTGTTCGGAATTTTCTTTATGAGATGGAATGTCGTGATCGGGGGTCAGTTGTTTTCAAAAAGCTTTTACGGATTTACGAGTTTTAAGCTCAGGCTTATCGGCATGGAAGGGACCCTCATGGCAATCGCCTGGCTTATCCTTCCTTTGCTGATACTTGCTTTTCTCCTCTGGCTTCTGCCACCCTGGAAAAAGCACGGAGAAGATGTATAAATCAATTCTGAAAGGAGGTTTACTATGTCTCAAAGTGCAAATGAACACCTGTCAGCCCATGATCCAATTTTAGAACGATTAAAAGAATTAGAGAACCGGGTGTCTTTTCTCGAGGAAGAAACAGGGCTTGCCGTAGCAAAAAGATACCGGCCCTTAGTGGAAGAAGATTCTGAAATGTCCGGTGAGGAAATACTCAGCGGTTCCCTATTGGAATCCAGGTTCGGCGATTTCGGACTGGCCTGGCTCGGCAACCTGGTCATGTTGTTCGGGATCATTTTCCTGGCACAGTATCTTCAAAATATCGGTTATAAGTATTTTTCATCAGCTTTGGGATACATAGCCGTCATCGGGATATTCGGACTGGCTTATTATTTCCGCGGCACGCTGAGCAACCTTACCTCTGTTTTCAGGTTAACCGGATATATCCTCCTTTATTTTATAACCCTTCGGCTGCATTTTTTTACAAAAGATCCGATACTTGCCGGCCCTTATTTCTGCCTTGCCTTATTGGTGATGGTTTCTTTTATCCAGGGTTACATTGCTTTCCGTGAAAAATCACAGCGAATGGCGGTGCTGGCCATAGTCATGACCCTGGTCACGGCAGTCGTCAGTAACTCAACCCACTTCATGCTTTCTTTGGTCACTGCCATTGCGATCGCTTCCGTCTTTTTCATGGTTCGTTTCGGCTGGTGGCGCGTACTCATTTTCGCTGTAATCATGGTCTATTTGGCAAACCTTATATGGCTGACCGGCAACCCGTTCATGAATCATTCATTCCAGGTTATCAAGTCGCATGAATTTGGTATAATACTCCCCAAAATTCAGACCACGTGTTAAGTTGAAAAACGACTAATTTTAACCGTGGAATTATGAAAGCAAAAAGAAAAAAACACACAGCGGGTTTTAAAGCCCAGGTAGCCATTGAAGCGC
>JAHYJL010000220.1 GCA_019429045.1 Bacteroidales bacterium | reverse complement strand
CGCTGTCGGATACCGTGATGGAGCTGACGCCCCATTGCCCGGTGCTCCAGGTGAAGAACTGAGCGTTGCAGCCTGCATCCAGGGTCACGCTGCTGCCGCGGCAGATCAGCGTATCGGGCCCCAGGTCTGGGTAGGGAATGCTGTCGACCTCCACCACACGGGAGGTTTTTTCCACCCGGCCGCTGGGGTAAGTCAGCAACACCGACACTTCATACTCCCCGCCATGAGAAAAAACATGCTTCGGGCGCAGATCGTAAGATATATTCTGGCTGCCCGAGGCCGTATCGCCGAAGTTCCACTGGATCCAGGTCGGCTCAGGAAAAAACCAGGGGTCGAAATAAAAGGTATCCAGGGCGCACTGGCCCTCAAAATCGAAGCGAAGGAGGTAGTCGGTCATGAAGTTGGGGAGGCATCGCCCCACCTTTCGACCTTCCATATAAATGGCATTATTTTCATAATCACAGGCTGGCCCCCGAAGCCAGGGTTTATGAATGACCCCCATATAATCATTCTCTGAAAAAGATTCTGAAGAAAAGTATATCTTTCCATCAGAGGCAAGCTGAGCAGATCTGCCCTGCCCAGTACCTACCATCTCCCAGGAGGTTACAAAAGAGGCTGAATCGAGGATAGTTGACATATCAAATTGAAATATATAACAGGTTGAGTCTTGCATTACAAAACCCGTCACGTACAAGAGCTTTGAATCAGGAGAAAATTCAATGCTACTTACTAAAAAAGGCTTATTGTATGAAGGAGTTATTTCCCGGAGATTGAATGTATATAAAAAATCGATTTCTCCAGTTTCATCATCGAATGTACATATTTCAATGTCCATTGGTTGTAAATGATGTTCTTCAAAAACTGAAATCAGGTATTTTTTATCATATGACACTTTCATATATCCAGGACTATTGCGGTCGTCCGGTTCTTGTGGATCAGGCGCGGGACTTATAACTGCACCATCGATCTGCACCCCATTTTCAGTGATGGGTATTACAGCAAGAACCGAAGGGGAATTGTATTTCCGTACGATAACCCAAATGTCATATTTGTTGGATTGATAAACAGCAGTTAATTTATCTGCCGCAAACATACCCCATAAAGTAAGCACTGTATCAACATCTGTTACCGCTCCAAACCCTGAATTTTGATCCATATCAATCGTAGCATAATGCAATGGTCTCAAAGGCCCCTGGTTTGAATGATACCACAGATCAACAAAAAAAGCGTAATAGATATGATCTGAACCTGGTTTGGGAATGATGACCGATGCCTGAGTGCCCGGATAACCTCCAGGATAAGGTTCTGCCATAATCAAATGGTCTTTACGGTAAATAGTTTGACCATCCGTATAGAATAGCAAATTGCCGTTAGCATCACTCATGACGGTACAGCCACTTAAAGGATCACCCCCAATACTGTTAGCAATCATTCCATCAAGAATGACCTGAGGTTCTCCTGTATTAAAACTCAAACCACAATAAGAATAAAAATACCAGTAATTTGTTCGCTTATTAGGTTGTGAGTATGAATAAGTATAAAAACAGGCTGAAAATAAAATTATTAATTGAATTAGGATTTTCATCTCCCAAGTAAAATCAAAAAAGCTTTATGTGTTATTTGATGGTAAATTATTTGGGCATTAATCATTCCATAAATACGGTTATACTTGTACCATCAATCAGGTCTTGGCCTTGTTTCAAATAAGCGTCTAATCCTTGACAACAAATAGAACCGTCGTTATAATAGACTGCGCCTATTACATTATAACATCTGCAATCCCATACGATACTTGCACTTCCGGTAAATAAATGAGGAGATACATTGTTATGTGTCCAGGGAGTGTTAATAATGGTATCATTTGTTCTGGTATCTATTACAATAACTTTAACGTAACCATCATAAGGTTCATTACATTGACAATCATCATCATTCCATCCTACATTGATGTAGTAGGTTTGTTGTGCATTTAATGTCATCATTGAAATGCTGCATAATGCAAATACTGTAATCACAATTATAGTTTTCATTTCTAACTAATTTAGGTTTTTAATTTCTTCATTTCATAAGAAGCTGGCAAAGCTTCTGATTAGAAAGAATCATTCTTGCCGGGACCTCCCGTCTACTTATGTATTATATATCATTGATCGATTGACTTTTAAACAAATCAATTGCTAAAATTACGAAAATATTTTTTATGATGCAATAGAAATAATAGGAAATGAACATGTCTTGTCCGGAAGGGACATTTGAGAGTTCTGAGTGCTGAGTTCTGAGTGCTGAGTTCTGAGTGCTGAGTTCTGAGTGCTGAGTTCGGAACACGAAACAAGAAACACGGAATCACCTCACTAACGCCACCGTCCCCGTCATCACCTGTTCCTCAGAGACGCCATCCGCCCGGAACGTGATCCGGTAAACATACACACCAACCGGACACGGCTTCCTGTTCTTCGTTCCGTCCCAGCCAATCGAGATGTCATCTGACTCAAAGATTCTTCCTCCCCATCGATCAAATACCTGCATTGAGAAATGCGAAATGTCATTGTCATTGGGAAATGCCATGAACACGTCATTCCTCCCGTCGCCATCGGGGGTGAAGGCATTCGGTATGTAAAAATACTGCGAGGGTTCGATTAAAGAATCTTCGCGGAAGGTCACATAAACAGAATCGGTGGCCTGGCAATTGTTTACGGTGGTGATGGTGACGCTGTACCAGCCTTCCTGCTGTGGG
Source organism: Bacteroidales bacterium (assembly GCA_019429045.1). Classification (GTDB taxonomy): domain Bacteria; phylum Bacteroidota; class Bacteroidia; order Bacteroidales; family JAGOPY01; genus JAGOPY01. Next base: position 919 of record JAHYJL010000220.1, on the reverse strand, counting down.
GTTATCACCTGGTGGTTCTCTCCTGTGTTCCATTGATAGGTAATAAACCCGCTGCCTGCATCAAGGTTTTCGCCGGGGTTTAACAACAACGTGTCGCCGTTGGGTAGAGATGATTGCGGGGTGGGGATGACAGTCAGGTTCATGGATTGTTCAGCCGAGCAGTCCCGGTTATCAATGGCTACGAAAGTGTAAGTGCCACTTTGGCCGGGCTCCACGGCAAAGAGCATCAGCCCCGGGCCGGTGTGGGTGCTGCCGTCGGGATGCACCCAGTAACGCTCCGATATCGGGTTGCTCCCCTGCACCATGGCAAAAGTCAACAGCTCCTCCCCTTCGCAAAGGGTCAGGTCACTGAGGCCGGTGATGGAGGGTGGGCTGGAAATCCGCACCGTGCCTGTTGTAAAGGCCGCAGGCAGGGTATCGGTTGTGCTCTTCACAAAATAGCTCTCCTGCGCCTGCCCGTACCAGTCGATCGTCCCCTGCCCGGTGGCCTTGTCGGTGAAGACCAGTTTCAGGGCGTTGGTCTGTGATGAAAAGGTAACCGGTGAGGTATCGTGCCAGAGAAAGACGATGTCGCCGGTGATATCATTGATGAAAGCCTGCAGCGAGTCGGCCAGGGAAGGATGGACGGCCGTATAGCCCATGCAGGTCAGCAGGTCGCGGTTGTATGACAGGCGCATCCGGAAACGTGCCACGTCCGTGAAGTTTTCCACCAGCAGCGGTATCTCGAACACCGTGCTTTCGCACGTATCGGCATCACCGGCCATGGCCTGCAGGATGGTAGCCCACAGGCGCGTAACTTCAACCTGGAAGGCCGTGTCGCAGCCGTTCTCATCCCGGACGAGGCAATCGTAGATGCCCGTGGAAAGCCCGGTGAAAGTACCGTCGTTCACCTGCCAGGTGGCGCCGTTGTCGATGGAAT
>JAHYJL010000219.1 GCA_019429045.1 Bacteroidales bacterium | reverse complement strand
GGATAATGATCAGGATGATGAGCGAGATCTGGTTCATCAACTGGTTTGTCTTTATCTGAGTAGAAACGATCTGGCCGATGGTCGTGATCCGGGTATCCGGCAATATGTTCCTGAGTTGCCCCAATAAGCCATCGGAGATCGCATTACAGCAGCCCATGATCTCAATAGCGCTCACCTGGTTGTGAATACCAAGAATTTCCTGCACAGTCTTTAAATGAGCAAAGACCCGGTCATCATCAACTGTTCCCGTTTCTGTGATCACTTTGGAGACTTTGAGCTCATAATCCATCACCGATAAGGCATCACCTTCCTTAAGGCCAAGCTTTTGAGCTACCGTAAATCCCAGCAAACATTCGGAAAAACCCAGTGAATCGATCGATTTTCGTTGTAGTTTTTCATCTTCATATCCAGAAGAGGCATTGAGCGGGTTATCGCCACAACTGGCAGAAAGTTCCGCCCCGAAAAGGCCGGCCGACTGCCACAATGGTTTTGAAGCCAATTCATTGGCTGGCAGGATACCTGTTAATACGAACTTTTGCCCGTTTATATCGATCCTCCGGGTGAGTTTGGGGCTGAGGTTATCAACTCCCTGTATTGAGGAAGTCAGGATCCTTTCTACATATTCCTCCGGGATAGTTGGCGCATCGATATCGGCTGAATAATAGTTGTCGATGCTGGCTCCCTGAGGGAGTACCATGATATTGGCCCCCAGGTTGTCGAGGTTGATGGCCACGGCCTTTTCCGATACCAGCGATATGGACCTGATCGCCACGATGACACCGATCCCCAGCGTGATCGCCAGGATGCCTGAGACCAACTGCGATTTGCGCTGGCCAAGTTCCAGCCAAACCAGTTTAATAATTTTCATAACCGTTATCGGGTAATTATTTGCAACCCGATTTGCTTCCGCCTGGGCAACAACCGGTGGCGGCTACTTTCTTCGCTGATGCCACCAGGGTGGTTGCATTGACATCATCACCGAATGTGCCCGTGATCTGGCCCTTTGAATTGATCACATAGGTAACCGGCTCTTTGGCGTCCAGGTTCACCTTCAGTTCTGACAGAAATTGCTTTTCTCTTGAATCATCAAGGCTTATTTCGATCATTTTAGCATGGTTCTCCATTTCAATGCACGCCTGTTGACAGGTATTCATCACATTATTTTTCCCGGACATCGATTTGCCGGTAACCACGATGAATACCGACTTCCCATCGCTCAGGGTCTTCAGTACCTCTGATTTTTTGGGCGAGGGTACCGCTTTGGCGAGCAAGTCGGGAGTTGCCTGGTTCAATGTATATCCCGCGGATACGATCCCATTTGGAGCGATCACGAGGATCAATGGCAACGGAGCGCCAGCAAGGCGGTACTTGGTTACCAGGTCTGAATTCGCAGCATCCGAACGGTTCATTTGCAAAACGGTTGAATTCGTGGCGCCCGCTTTGGCTTTGTTTGCGATCTCAAGCGCCTTGTCTGTCCCGGTGACATTGGGATCGGAAACAACCAGAAAAACGGTATTACCTTTCTTATTGGCTGACTCAAGATCACTTTTTACGCTGGCAAAAACCTGGCTGCTGAATGCAGCGAGGAACAGAATTAAAAAAAAGTAACGTGTTTTCATAAATTTTTTAATGTTAAGTTGGTTTTTATTATTTCGCAAAAGCTCATTTACATTCAAAAGGAATGGTAATATCCAGTTCATCCATGAATCCGGTAACTAAGGATTTCATTTCCGCGATTCGATCCGTATCGATACAATAGTTTGTTTTATTACCGGCAATATGCCCCCGGATCAGGCCCGCTTTGCTAAGTTCTGCCAGGTGTTGGTTCACTGTAGACCGGCTCAGTGGCAGCTCAGAAGAGATGTCTCCCGTATAGCAACTTTTACAATCAGCAAGAAACTTCAGGATCATCAACCTGGCTGGGTGGCTTAATGCTTTCAAAAACAATGATGTAGTTTGCAGATCGGTTTCGAATAATTCCGTTTTGGCTTGTGGCATATAATTAATTTTGACGTAAAAATACATCATTTTTATAAACAACGTATAAATACGTCATTTTTTAATAGTCCGACGACTGAATTCCAGGCATTAAACCGACGGGTTAACCCGTCGGTTTGTAACATACTCAGAACCAACGGCTTTAGTCGTTGGAGCACGACCCAATTCCAGGCTGTAGATTGCATAGACTTTTGAGACACCCTCTTTGCTCTGGATTTTCATTCAGGCAAATCACATTTTCAGGATTTCATTAATTTTCGCTTTCATCTCATTCTCAAACTTTGCTTTATTCCTTGTCTTTGAGTAGTTGGCAACAATATCGGAGACATCTGTCGAATTCTCCTTCTTCTTCTTCTTACTGACAATAACAACGGTTTGCGATTTGGCATGGTATTTTTCAACCAGGTCTTTGTTGGCTTCATCCGCCAGCTTAACCACATTAAACTGAATATTTTCATCCAGAAAATACTTCACGATCACAGCATCGACATCATTTTGAAGCGCATTGCAGGCCCTGGCTTTGCAACAGGCGAGGTTCGCCTTAAAATACAATACTTCGACACTTTTTTTGTTTGATTGTCCAAATGAGGCACTCACAATTGTCACCAGGAAAATGACGGCTGATAATAAAATTGTTCTTTTCATTTTATAAGGTTTTAATGGTTATAATACCCGGCTTCATTATATAAACTACTGATATGATGAGGATTCCGATAAGGCTGATGTCAAATACAGTATACGCCAGGCGTGTCACGCTATCAATCAATTGAAGTTTGATCAGCATGAACACACCGGACAGTATGGAGAAAAACAGGAAAACCGCCATGGTGGTGAATTTCATGATCCTGTCCTGCCGGAACCTGTGATGCAGGTAAATCCATACACCTATAAACACTACCACCGCACTGATTATAAAGTGATTGGCATCTAAAAATGCGCGTGTGGGGAACATGAACCGGCCCAGGTGCCCTGAAAAATAGCCCATGATTCCGGTTGCCAGGATCCCCGCAAAAACCAACCACGACAGGATGTTGTGATGCGCCCTGGAAATCCGGTTGCCTTTGAATATTCTCGTAACGATCAAAAGATAAATCAGGAGAATGACGAAAGCGCCGAGGATAAAATTGAAGACCGGTTTCACGATGCTTTCCCGGAAAGCGCCGGTGTAGGCAAAAAATGCCGGTATCATCGGTAATAAGGGCCAGTTCCGGGTAGTTCGACGGGTCGGCAAAGTGATCCTGCCACATCCGGTAGATATCGCTCATTTTCGGCTGCATAAGCCCGGGCTTGCCCTCAATCTCAATGCCTGGCCAGGCGCTGTGTATGCGGTTGACCGGAGAGATCTTGTCCTTATACCGGGCCAGAAACGGCCGGAAAGCATCCGTGGGTTTATCGTCAAAACCCATCATTTCGAGGTTTCCATAGTGATTGTAATACCGCATGTCGGGACCGTAGAACACCCAAAGGTGTTTCCCGGGGGTGCTGATCTTTGTTCCAGGGTTAAAGACGTCACCGGCCTGCACCTGGGCGGGTTTGACCAGGCGTTCGGGTATATGGCAGACCTGGCATGCGATCTTTTCCAGGTGCAGTGTTGGGAGCCAGTTGTGCCTGGCCACCGGGGCCCCCATTTTTCCGGAATCGTGGCATTCTGCACAACCGATCACCGTATTGTCAAGGTCATCCCTCACCTTGC
>JAHYJL010000218.1 GCA_019429045.1 Bacteroidales bacterium | reverse complement strand
CCTCGTGGGTATCGCCGGCAATTTCAAACGACTCATACCTGAACTGGTAACCGACAGTGGATATAAGACCACCGAAGGGATCAATTCCTTCTCCGGGACAGCCTACTTAAAGGTCGGAATGCCCAAAGCGGTTTTCAAACTAACTGGATTTTACGGGCAGAACATGTTCGATTATACCATGATCGGGGGGTATGCAGCGGCGCAATATATCGAGAATGAAAAAGGGTATGTCACTTACCGCAACTTTACAACCCTGTCGGTCTGGACAGAGATCATGACCACCGGGAAGAAGATGCAGGGGGGCCTGTTCCTGGGCTGGTCAAAAAACATGGGCGCCGGCGACATCATTTCGAAGGATAAAAAGCAGTATTACTCCAGGGGGCCGGATATTGCCTGCCTGTACAGGATATCCCCAAGGTTTGTTTACAATGCCGGCAAGTTCCGCATTGCACCGGAGATCGAATATACGGTCGCGTCTTATGGTACTACCAGCTTCCTGGATGGACTTGTGGTTGATCCTGAACCGGTAGGCAACTTCAGGTTTCTGCTGGGCGTATTTTATTTCTTTTAATCAATGAAGAATCCAAATTAAAATCAAACGATAACTCAATCATTCATTATTAATTAAAAATCACAAGGAATATGATGAAGAAAATCTCAAGTTTTGTTGATTACTTTCAACAATATCATGAAAGTGTGACGGACCCGGAAGGGTATTGGGCGAAGATTGCCGAAACATTCAACTGGCACAAGAAATGGGACAAGGTACTGGATTGGAATTTCAAAGAGCCAAAGATCAACTGGTTCATCAACGGGAAGCTGAATATTACGGAAAATATTTTCGAAAGAAATCTCCCGGCCCGCAAGGACCAGGTAGCGCTGATCTGGGAACCGAATGATCCCAAGGGAAAAGAGATCAAGCTGACGTATGGTGAATTGTTCGAAAAAGTCTGCCAGTTTGCCAATGCGCTGAAAAAATCAGGTATTAAGAAGGGCGACCGGGTAGCTATCTACCTGCCGATGGTTCCCGAGCTACCGATATCCATGCTGGCCTGTGCCCGTATCGGCGCCGTCCACAGCATCGTATTCGCCGGGTTCTCCGCCACTTCGCTGTCCGACCGTATCAACGACAGCAAATGTAACATGGTGATCACCGCCGATGGGCTGTTCCGCGGAAACAAGAATGTCCACCTCAAATCGATTGTCGACGAGGCATTGCTGAGCTGTGATTCAGTCGAGCATGTCGTGGTGCTGAAACGTACCGGAGATCCCATAGAAATGAAAGCCGGACGCGACATCTGGTGGAGTGATTTCATCGCCGGCGTTTCAACGGTGAACAAGGCCGAAGTGATGGATTCGGAAGATACGCTGTTCATTCTTTATACTTCCGGCTCGACCGGAAAGCCGAAAGGCGTGCTGCACACGGTCGGCGGCTATATGGTATTCGCCGAGTACACCTTCCTGAACGTCTTCCAGTACAATGAAGGTGACATCTATTGGTGCACGGCCGACATCGGCTGGGTGACCGGGCATACTTATATTGTTTACGGTCCGCTGCTGGCCGGGGGCACTTCGATCATGTTCGAAGGCATTCCCACCTATCCCGATCCGGGCCGTTTCTGGGAAGTGGTCGACAAATACAAGGTGAACCAGTTCTACACCGCTCCTACCGCCATCCGCGCCCTGATCGCCCAGGGAGATGAGTGGGTCAGGTCGAAGGACCTCAGCTCGCTGAAAGTACTCGGATCTGTCGGCGAACCGATCAACGAAGAGGCCTGGCGTTGGTATCACGACCTGGTCGGCAAAGGTAAATGCCCGATTGTCGACACCTGGTGGCAAACCGAAACGGGCGGCATCCTGATCACCCCGCTGGCGGGCATAACCCCCACCAAGCCATCGTTCGCCACGCTACCGCTGCCGGGCGTACAGCCGGTCATTGTCGACAATGAAGGCAAAGTACTTGAAGGCAACAACGTACAGGGCAACCTCTGCATCAAGTTCCCATGGCCGGGCATGATCCGCACCACTTACGGCGACCATGAGCGTTGCCGGATCAACTACTTCTCCACCTACCGCAACCTTTATTTCACCGGCGACGGCGCCAAACGAGACGAAGAGGGCTACTACCGCATCCTCGGCCGCGTCGACGACGTGATCAACGTATCAGGCCACCGTATCGGCACCGCTGAAGTGGAAGACGCCATCAACCAGCACCCCAAGGTGGTCGAATCAGCCGTCGTGGGCTACCCGCACGAAATCAAAGGTTCGGGTATCTATGCTTACGTGACCTGCGATGCCCTGTCGGAAGACGAAGCCCGCACCATCGAAAAAGAGATCACTGATCTCGTTTCCAAAATCATCGGACCGATCGCTAAACCCGATAAGATCCAGCTCGTGGCTGGTCTTCCCAAGACCCGTTCCGGAAAGATCATGCGCCGCATCCTGCGCAAGATCGGCGAAGGCGATGCCACCAGCCTGGGCGATACCTCCACCCTGCTCGACCCCGGTGTCGTGGAAGATATTATCCGCGGCGCCAAGGTCGATGTGAAAAGGTAATGAAATGCTTGCCGGCAGCACTGCTGATAGCTATCGGTGGTGCTGCCTGTTTTATTCAACAGATTAAAAACCAAAGAAAATGAACAGCAAAAAAATCATGAACCGGAACCTGGTGGTTGTCGGGGCAATTATGATTCAACTGGCGCTGGGCGCCATCTATGCATGGTCGGTTTATACCAAAGGACTGGTGGATGCGGGATGGAGCAAAGCCCAGACACAAATGGTATTCTCAGCCGGTCTTGCCTTCTTCGCGATCGTAATGGTTATCTCAGGCAGGATGATGCCCAAAGTGGGGCCGCGCAAACTGGCTATTGCCAGCGGTATCGTCCTCGGGCTCGGATATTTCCTGGCCGGCATCTTTGGCGCCGAAAATTTCATCACGACATTCATCTTCGTTGGAATAGTCGGCGGATCGGGGATCGGTATAGGATATGTAGTCCCAATCGCTGTTGGGATGCGCTGGTTTCCTGACAAAAAAGGCCTGATCACCGGGTTGGCTGTGGCCGGTTTCGGTTTCGGCGCAACGCTCTGGATGGCGCTGGCTGACAAGCTGGGCCCGCTTGGCGGCGGCCAGATCATTCAAAATATCGGCATTTCAAGCACATTTATGGTCTACGGAGTCGCTTATCTGGTGATTGTGCTCATCGGTAGCATCTGGATGGTCTTTCCCCCGGAGGGTTGGAAACCCGAGGGTTGGAAACCCCCTGTTGCCAATGCCAGCAAACCGGTTGCCGGCACGGTCGATTTTACCAGCAGCCAGATGCTGCGGACCCCGCAGTTCTACCTGATCCTGCTGACCTTTGCCTTTGGCGCCAGCGCAGGCCTGATGAGCATCGGGCTGATGAAACTCTGGCCCATGCAGGCACTCCAGGATAAAGGCATCAGCCCCGAAGTGGCCAGTTCGGCCGCTACCCTTGCCATGGCTGTCTTCTTTGCCCTTTTCAACGGCCTCGGAAGAATCGTCTGGGGGATGATAAGCGACAGGATCGGAAGAAAATTGTCCATTATCATCATGGCTGCCAGCCAGGGGGTTTTTGTATTCCTCTTCCAGTGGATGGCCGGCAATGAATACACGCTGTATCTCTTTGCCATGCTGATCGGTTTCAACTTCGGCGGGAACTTTGCCCTCTTCCCGACAATTACAGCCGACACATTC
>JAHYJL010000015.1 GCA_019429045.1 Bacteroidales bacterium | reverse complement strand
CCTCCATTTGCATCCATCTGGGGGAAGAGCCGGTCATTTCAGGAAACAAGGGCATCTGCAACATTTTCTTCACCCATTGCAACCTGCAGTGCATCTATTGCCAGAACCACCAGATCAGTTGCAATACGCTGGATCACACATCGCAGCAAATGAGCCTTCAGGAGGTGATCCGCCAGGTTGTGGCCATCCTGTCCACCGGGATCAATATGGTCGGTTTTGTTTCTCCTTCACATTACGTACCGCAGGTGAAGGTAATCATAAATGCGCTCCGAACCCTTGCATTAAACCCTGTCTTTGTCTACAATACCAATGGTTACGACCGGCCGGAGGTGATCGGCAGCCTGGAAAGCTACATAGATGTGTATCTTCCTGATTTCAAATATTCGGATGAAGATCTCGGAAGAAAATATTCCGATGCAAAAGATTATCCCGCCATTGCCCTGGCATCGATAAGGGAAATGTTGCGGCAGAAAGGCACAGCGCTGCCTCTGGATGATGAAGGCTATGCCCGGAAAGGGGTCATTATCCGCCATCTGGTGCTGCCGGGACATCCTGGCAATAGCATCGGCGTTTTGCAAACCATTGCCGGGGAATTATCCAACGATCTGCACATCTCCCTCATGTCACAATACTATCCCACCCACCGGGTGATGCACCATGAGTTTTTGGGTAGAAAGCTGAAATGGAAGGAATACCCGATCGTTGTCAACGAGCTGGAAAGGTTGGGTTTTGAAAACGGCTGGGTTCAGGAGCTCGAAAGCGCCGATCATTACAGGCCGGACTTTAACCGGGAAAAACCATTCAAATAGTTCAAAGTTCAAAGTTCAAAGTTAAGTGTATAGTTTTTAAGTTATTAGTTTTCATTTTTTTAACTTATTAACTAAATAACTCAACTTTGAACTTTGAACTTTGAACTTTGAACTACTATTGAGGGATTATTTCAATCAGTTCCACTTCGAACACCAGCGCCTGGTTGGGGCCGATCACGCCGCCGGCGCCCTGTTCGCCGTAAGCCAGGCCTGGCGGGATGTAAAGCATCCAGCGGGAGCCGGGCTTCATCAGTTGCAAGGCCTCTGTCCAGCCCGGGATCACCTGGGTTACGCCGAAAACGATCGGCTCGCCACGGTCCTTGCTGCTGTCAAAAACCTCACCGTCGATGAAAGTGCCGTGGTAATGTACTTTTACCTTATCTGTTGCTTGCGGTGATTCGCCATTGCCGGCTGCCAGCTCTTTGTACTGAAGACCGCTCGGTAAGGTAATCACACCTTCCATGGTTTTATTTTCCTCCAGGAAGGATATGCTCTCTTTTAAATTCATATCTGATTCGTCTGACGTTTTTTTCGTGAAATAGTCCTGGATAATGAAATTGGCGTCTTCAAACCGGATTACATCCTGGTTCTCGGCATAACCGTTTTTGAGGCCCTGCATAAGCAGATCGAAATTGATCTTTTCGATGTTCTGCACCTTCAAATTGTTCCCGATCAGAAGCCCGAAACTGTATGAAACTGAATCCTCTGCATTTTTCAGGGCAATGTTTTGAATGCCTTCCTGGGCGGTAACCGATCCGTACAGAACGGTTAGCAACAGCGCTGCAATGATGTGTATTTTCATTGATTAAAATTTTGGCAAATGTAGGTTTTTTATCGTACGAACGGTTCAATCAATTTGAAAGCAGCAGGATATTCCGGTTTTTTTTCGGTCGTGTGACCAGGTACACCCCTGCCATGATCAGGATAGCGGCGATCACATCCGTAACCGTCAGCTCGTCCTTGCCAAACAGGACTGCCACGAAGGAAGCGATGAGTGGCTGGAGGTAAATGTAAATGCCATTCACGCTGGGACTGACGGTTTTAAGCGAGTAATTATTGAGGAAATAGGCGATAATCGTGGCGCCGAAGACGACAAACGCCACTGACATCCAGATATTAAGAGGTATGGCAGTGAAGGCTGATGCAGTAAAAGAGCGGAATGTGAATGGAAAAACGATGATGAGCCCGAAAAAGAATACCCATTTCATCACGGTCACCGAATCGTATTTTTCCATCAGGGGTTTGATCAAAACGAGGTAAAGGGCCCAGGAAGCGGCGTTGGTGAAGATCATCAGGTTTCCGAGCAGGGTATTGCCACTGAAATTGCCGCTGCCGGAGGCAAGAATGACCATCATGGCCCCGGATGCGCCCAGGATGATGCCAATCACTTTCAGGGTGGTGATCCTTTCTTTAAGGATAAAGTGGGCGAAGATAAGGATCAATACCGGGATGACCGTGATGATGATCGATGCGTTGATGGGAGTGGAAAGGTTCAGCCCTTCGAAGAAGAGTATCTGGTTGATGGCCACACCGAAAACAGCGCAGACGGCCAGCTTGAAGAGATCTCTTTTTTCAACTTTTTCTTTCGGGAGGATAAAATGCAATATTCCGAAGACCATCACTGTGACGCTTACCCGGATGAATATGATCGCTTTCGGCATCAGGTAATCGGGCATGATGCCCTTGGCGATGACATAATTCAGGCCATAAATGGTATTGGCCGTCAGCAGTGCCAGGTTTGCTTTTACGTTTTTCAATCAGGCGGTATTAGTATCCGGGGCTGTGATTGTTCTCAGACCATTCCCGAAACACCTTTTGCACTTCGTCCTGCATGAATTGTATGAAGGGAATGGCTCTATCAGCGTGATGAATGCACATCTCGTTGTATATCAATGCATCGTCAAAGCCGGCATTGGCGGCATCCACCCTGCTGGCCGCAAAGTAAACCTTGTCGGGGCGGCTCCAGTAGACAGCGCCGAGGCACATGGGACAGGGCTCGCAGCTGGCATAGATCTCGCAACCTGTGAGCTGATGGGAACCAATCACCTGGCAGGCGCGGCGAATGGCGACTATTTCGGCGTGCGCGGTCGGGTCATTGGAGGCCAGCACTTCGTTGTGCGCAGCGGCAATGATTTTGCCGTCCTTCACGATAACGCAGCCGAACGGGCCGCCATGGAGCTGCTCCACGTTGATCCGGGCCAGCCGGATCGCTTCATTCATGAAATCCGAAGGTGTGTTGGCCATGAGTAAAGTTTTGGCAAATTTACCAAAAAAAGAAGGCGCCCCTTCTTCGGAGCGCCTTCCTTTCTTTTCCATGGCCTGTATGATTATGAGATCTTGATCTCGCGGGATGGCTTTACCTTCGCTTCTTCCCTTTTAGGAATGGTCACAGTAAGGATGCCGTCGGCATGTTTGGCTGTGACTTTTTCGGTGTTTGCCGTATCGGGCAGCGAGAAGGAACGGCTGAATGAACTGTAGCTGAATTCTCTCCGCATGAAACGGTACTCATTCTGTTCATTCTTTTCCTCCTTTTCGGAGCTGATGGTCAGCACGTTGTTGTCAAGATCGATTTTGAAATCTTTCTTGTCAAGACCAGGCGCTGCCACCTCGATACGGAAATCATCTTTTCCTTCGATAATGTTTACTGCCGGAACGTTCATCCTTTTGTCGACATCGAGGAAGAACCCGGGGAAAACATCCCTTCCGAAGAACTCATCGATCAGGCCTGGAAATCCGCTTTGTTTTCTTAATGCTGGTAACATGGCATTTTCCTCCTATAAATTTTTAGTGTTTAGTGTTTGGTGTTAAGTGTTTAACACCCGGTTAAACACAAAAAATGAACCAGGGGGGTAAAGGGTTGATTATTATGTCAATATGACGGATTTATAATAATATTTCAGCGGGTTTAATGACAGTATGTCAGTAGTTGATTTATATTTTCCGTTACATTACTGCTTCACCGCCCTGCCGGAATGTCCATCAATGTCCACTTAATGTCGCGAGCGAAGTAAGCGAATTCACCGCACCACCACGAACTTTCCCCTTGCCGCGTTCTTTTTCTTGTCACGGCAGATTGTGATGTATAAGCCGGAAGGCAGCCCTGACGTTTCAAGGGTGTACATGTTGTTGGTGATGGTTACTTCTTTTTGAATTACCGCCTGCCCGAATGTATTGTATACGGTCAGATAAATTTGATCATTCTTGAAATTCTCCGGAAAGGTAAGCAGCGCCCAGTCTCTTGCCGGGTTTGGTGAGATTTTTATCGTTGATTCATAAACTTCCTTTGTCGGAATATCTTCAATGTTGACAAAAATATCGCAATCCAGGTCAATGGTATCTGACAGGATCTGGTATGGGCAAAGACTGTCGTAAACCATTGGTTGGGTGTAAAGGGTATCATCTTCCAGGTCTGCATTCATTTTCCAAAGGTAGATGTCCCAGTTGTTGTCTATTACATATGATCCGGTAACCAAGATTTTATTATCAGAAGTTTTTATTATAGAATTTGGCGCTTTGGCTGAATTCAGTAAAACTCTTCTATTAATAATACTACCCAAAGTATCGGTTAATATGATTTCACTGTAATATACTTTTGGAAAAGTTTTTGTGCCCCAAATAACACCAACTGATAAAACGGTATCGTTATATAAAGTAAGTGCTTTTGCTTCTCCTCCGTCAATTGTGTCACCCAGTAAAAATGCATGGTATATTGAATTGCCATCATTATCAAGCTTGTAGATCACAGGCGATATTGGCATGTTACTGCTTGCCAAAGCTCCTGAACAATAATAAATATCATCGGGAGATTCTATTAATTGATGTACTCCGCCAACTCCTCCTGGCCACTTTAAATCCCAGATTTGATTTCCGTTGGTATCGGTTTTAATCCAAAATGGCTTTAAATTTGGATAATAGCAATGTCCAGTTACCAGAAAATTTCCATCTGCAGTTAAGTATAAATTTCCTCCTTCTTCATTGTAGATCAATGTATCTTCCTGGGCCAGTTGTTGTATCCAAACCGGCTCTCCCGACGGGTCCATTTTAACCAGGCTGATTCGGGCATAACTTCCTCCAGTCCCATAATAAGTAAGAAGACCTACATAAGAGCCATCATCAAGCTGAATAACATCCGTTCCAAAATTAAGACCAGGGCATTTTAAGACTTGACACCATTCAATTTCACCGCAAAAATCAGTCTTCAAAAATAATGGATCATAATCATTACCGTATTTGTTTGTTATACCTGAAACGATCAATCCATTGTCGTGTGTATTAACTGAATTAGAAAACCAATTGCCATAATTACCATCTCCAAATTTTTTATCCCAAAGAATATTGGCATTAATGTCAATTTTGATGATCCAGCCATAATCATTAGCACCTTGGTAGTTATATGTAAATGCTGTTAGATTGAATCCCAAATCATATGATTCAGTTATGTTACTTACCAATGCATGAATATTATCTCCGTATTTTTTTGGCCAATCTTGTGCATAAATGGAGTTGAAGATTGTAAGTGTTCCACAACAGAATATGATTGGAAGAAAAGCTATATTTGTTAACCTATCCATCAATTGCCCCCCTTTAATAATTTCTTTCTATCAAGCACAAAATTTCCAGAGTTTAAGGATACAATATAAAGACCAGTTGGGTAAGCTTTGAGATCAATGACCATTTGATCTTTGCTATTTTTGACAGGAAATCTGTTCAGCACATTTCCTTTCATATCGATTAAAACAATTTCGCCGTTTTTGTATTTATCATCCAGATGGTAAAAAGCAATGACGTAATCCCCAGCCGGGTTTGGGAATAACCATAGCTTTTCTTCTTTTAAATTCGGGGTTTTTACGGGGGGATGAACTGGATGAATCCTGAAGGATTTTGTAAAATCCGGGAAATGGATGGTTTCGCTATGATCGATAAATCCGCCTTTGACAAGCAACCCCCTTGAAAATGCAGCTATTGCGGGATTTCCCGATCCCTTCAGATCCATCAATATACCAACGGATGCTGAATCCAGTTGACCGGCTTGCCGGTTGCTGTCAGCCATAGTTTGCAGGATACTGAAGAACACCAGATAATTATCATGATCCGTGCTTTGGCTTTCACTTAAACCAAACTGCGACGGGATGGCGTTCAGGGTTCCGTAAGCCCCGGCCGGATTACCGTTATTCCAGTAAGCCATTGCCAGCGAGTACCTTGAACTGAGATCGGCTTCATTTTCAAGGAATGTGATCACCGAATCAAGGGGGCTGATCACATTCGTGTCAAGTAGGAATCCGCGCAGAAGATCTGCCTTTGCCTTTGACCTGATCTGTTGCCATGATCGGATCTTTGCTTCAAGGTCTTCCTTTGCCCCGAAGTGTTTTTTCCCTTGCAATATCTGCGCCATCATGTAATCCGGCATAGGCTCATACCGCGAATCGAGTGTGTTTAATACTTCATTTGATTTGGCCGATTGCGGGTTGGCCTCCAGGATATCGCGGATCATGGCATTGGGCAGCACATTCTCTTTATAAATGGCCTGTTTTAACACCGTATCGGATATGTACGGGGATAAGTTCAGCAATTCCTGCCTGAGTTCAAGCCCTTCATCCGGCAAACTTGTCATGATATCTAAGTTCAGCGCTTCCGTGTTGCCTCCGTCGACTAAATCACTCAATTGATTTGTTAATATGCCCAACTGAATGTCTGCGGTATTTATGATTAATCTTGGATCAGAAGCGCTTTTCAGGGTTCCTCCTCCGCCAATTCCTGAAGGACAGGCGGTCTCTTTAACATATACCAAATCTGACCATTCCTTCAATTCTATGGTTTCCCTGGTATAGTTGCTGTCCAAAGGCTTGATCAATTCATCTTCTGAAAAATGGTGAATGTACCACAAATCTTCAGCATGGTTGTAATAATTGAAATCCTTGATTTCGGATGGACTGGCGGGATTTTGAAAATAAGTGAAAGTGTTTCCGGCGGGGGCAGTCATTGACAATGAATCGCCCGGGTTGCCCTGGTATTGATGGATGCCTTGAAAATAGCCTGTTGGCGGATCGTCTTCCACCACCACGAAGTCATTTACGTTGCCGATCATGTCGTTGCACTTCAAACATAAGCCCGATTCCCGGCCCCGGTTTTCACCGATGGCTATGATTCCTATATCCAGCAAATGAAAAGTGTTGTTATATATTTCGTTATCTCTGAGGCCCGAGTTCTTGACGCCGATACCATACGCGGGACTTGATTTTGTCAAGGTAATGTAATCGGTTGTAAAATAATTATTTTCAATATGATAACCAGTGCATCCTTCCACGAATATACCCCCTGTAAATAGGTCATCTGAAAATCCGAGCACACTTTCGGTGCATTTGAAGTAATTGGACAATAGCGAAGCGTTATCAATACCGGATAATGAGATCCCGATAACATTATAAATAAAATCAACCTCATGTATGCCAAGGGTTCTGCCAGACCGGCTGTTCATTGCCCTGATGCCATATTCCAGATTTTTGAACTCACACGCTGTAAAGCTGGTGCAAGGATGTATTTCAGGAGTATTGCAATATTTTTTCAATGAAAATTGCGAGTCGAAACTTTGAATGCCTTTCCCTCTCAATGAGTAGTGCAGCGCTTCAATACCCAGTTCGTGCCCGAAAGTACAACCGTAGAATTCCACCCCGTAAATATCCTTCATTTCCACGTGTGCTACCGGCAAGCTCGTTTCGTAAAGTTTCGCGGTGGTCACAAACTGACATTTAGAGAATTTCCCGCTATAAGGAAATTCATGCCCGAGGTATTGATTGGTGAACGGCATGAATTTCACTGCAATTTCATTATCCCTGAATAGCGTATTTTTAGCTGAAATAATTCCACCGCTCTGCAATGTAATGTGATCACACAGCGTACAATAGTTGGCGATACCGATATTTGCAAATTCAACGATGGCATTATTTTTCAGTATGACCTTCCCGAAGTAATTTTCAAAATACTGGCACGTGTCGCTCCCGTAAACTTCAATGCCGCCCCATAAGTCAGGGCAGGCTTTTGTAAGATGTCCGCCGTCAACAATCAAGACCCCACCCTGCCTGACAACAATCCTTGCATAGGGCGAAAAAGCCGTGTAACCTTCAATGGTCAGACACGCCCCCGAATCGATCACTGTGACAAAATTCACATAAGTGGTGTCACTCCAGGTGGTGTCGGCATGGATCACATGTTGCACCGAATCCAGCGTGAATATGCATTGGCAATTGTAAAACTCGTCATAACCTCCGACGAACGGGTCATTGTCGTCACAATCGGGGATATCCGGGCAATTGCAATTGGCTGGTTTTTCGCCGATTCCCCATAAATAGTACCCGTCTCCGTCTTCATCCCTGCAAGTGTCGTTTAATGCGACATTATTATTAAAGATCGGATTTAAAACAATATACTGCCTTAAACTGCTGATTTTCATCTTTTCAAAACCAAAATCATTTCCTTTTTCTCCCCAGCTATTCTTAAAAATCCAGGTGAGCGTTGAGTCTGACAGATTAAATTCATAGCCTGTCAGAACGACTGCATGATGTTGTACATGTCCAGCATATTGAAAGCTGATTGGTTGGGGTCCGTACTTCATCAATTTAATCCTAATGCTGTCCTGGTCAGTTTGAGAAGGTGATAGATTTTTGATTTTAATGATAGTATCCGGCTCAGGACACTTATTCAGTTGCCAACAATAAGGATCATATGCAATATATTCGCAACATTCTTCTGTGACCACTCCATAATCCCTTATAAAGAACAAGGCTGAATCGATATGACCTCCTTTACAATTACTGAAATTACGGTTAGCGCAAGAAATAATATGTTGTTCAGAAAGGTCGAAGTCGAGGTGAAAAGTAGTGTATAAATTTGCAATTGCTTCAATGGCTCCAATTGCTGAGAAAGCCCAACAACTTCCGCAATCTCCCTGATCCTTTACATTGGTAAGCCATCCTGTACCTTTATAATCACCATCCCAATAAGGTGAATCAGGGTCATTAGCTCCATGCCGCTTCCGCCAATCAAAGTTTCTGACCAGGTCGGGATTCACTTTCGGGTATGGAGCATGACCGATGAACTCAAATACGCCGTCATAATAATATTCAAATCCAAGCAAATTATACCCGTCGCCAAACCTCTGTCTTTTCTGGTCATAATACATTGCCACGATATCATTATCGCCGGCAGTCCAGTTCATGTTATATCGTGGGATCACCTGGTTCATCACCTCGATCTTATCTGCATCGATGGCTCGTTTGGCACTGTATCTTAGTTCCAACGGATTATCAAACAGTTCATCGGTCAAGGTAAGGAAATCCAATTCCAGATCGGCATCGATGACCTGGATAATCAAAGAATAAGGTCTGATTTCATCAAGGTAACAAGTTTCATCGCAATGGTGTGAAAATGAAAAACCGGAATCATGGCAAATAAGCCGGTAGGCTTCGAATACCATGTATTGATAGCCATATTCGTCTTCCAGGATAATCCTGACCAGGCTGGTATCATGGTGAAGATTCACGTTTCCATTGGCCGTCAGGCCGGTGATGGTTTCTATTCCCTGAAACGGAAAAATCTCTCCATAGGAGGTAAAAGTGCTGTCGATTTGGATGGTTTGTGCCATGACAGAGGAGGTAAAGCCCATGCTAAGGGCCATTATCAAAACGGCGAAAATCCTGTGGGGGGGGGGTAAAAGTGCTCATAATCAATGGTTTAAAGATTAACAATAAGGTTGAGGTAAAGATAATACATTTTTGAGGAAAAGTCAATCATTTCTCATTTCGCAATGGCAAGGCACATTTCACAATAATGGGAAATGTCCACCGTATGACCACCGTATGACGCGAGCGATATTTAATTTGCCCGATTTAATTCATGGAGATTAAACTATCCAGCATTTCAGGTTGAAGATACTCACCTGCATACAGAAGAAATGTATCCTTGAAAACAAAATCTGACAGTGAGTTTTTGGGATTAATCATACTATTACTAACAATGTCAGCGATAAAACGGCTTCTTATCTCCGGGAGTTTGTGTCCATAATAAGAGTTACTCAGGACAAAGATTAAATCACTATAAGGACTTATTTTTAATTTTTTTTTAATTGAAAATATATCATAAGATTCAGAAATGAGTAAAAATTCAAAGTTCAAGAAGTCATATCTTTCTTTAATATTTGAATAGAATTCCATGAACTGCAGATTATTATTTGAACAATATGGCCTCCATAAATGAATCCATGTATATGAATTTTGTGAAATGATTTCCCGTAAGATTTTGTTATTTATTTCGTAAATTTTGAGGTTATTGATATTATCAATCGTATGAATATTTTCTCTGCCTTGAAATTCTTCGATATAAGCAAGGTCTTTTGAAGTCAATCCCCGATAACCATTCTCATTTATCATAACCAAGCATGAGTATAACATCGATAAGCAGATTAGCAGGATCATTCTTTTTATTTGATTAGCATTCATTTGTTTCTGAAACATAATGATAAATCTTTAAAAACCTGGTCAAGATTATAAAGTTACAAGTATTTAATTTATGATTATTGGTAAATTCACTGAAATACTATCCCCATTTTGGTAGAAGTCGTATGTTCCGCCAGGAAGGGTTAGGGTATCACATTGTTCACATGTTTGAACAACCTGAAGCATGGCATACCGGATTGTCTGGTTAATTTCTCATGAGATATACGGTGTAAATATAATGTAAAAAGAGGCGAAAAGCAAGGAAAAAATGCCGGTCATTTCTCATTTCGCAATGGCAAGGCACATTTCACAATAATGGGAAATATCCACCTAATGTCCACCTAATGTCGCGAGCGCAGCGAGCTAATGTCCATGAATGTCCACTTAATGTCGCGAGCGCAGCGAGCAAATGTCTACTTAATGTCCACTTAATGTCGCGAACGAAGTGAGCAAATGTCGCGAGCGCAGCGAGCAAATGTCCACGAATTACGCTTCCTCTCCGCCGCTATCCATCCCAAAATTCGTCAGCTCTTCGGTGATTTCAAACTCCCTGGCGGGATATTTAAACACCGGTACGCGGGGCTCGGAGAAACCCATCGAATAGCAAAACACATTCTCGTATTCCTCCCGGTTCTCACCGATCTCTTCGAGGTGGTCCAGGTATTCCTTCATGGGCTTGGATTCGATGATGATCACCTTGCCCATCTTTTCGATGATGGGGCTGTGGTTGCGGGTTTCGTCGTGGTCGAACTCCAGGATGCGGCGGCCGTAGCGGGTGATCCCGATCGTTCTGAATGTAAGGCTTTTACCTACGCCGGGCATGTTCAGCATGTTTCGGTCGGTCGCCAGGAAATCAATGCCTCCACTTTCCCTGATCTGGTTGATCTTTTCCTGGATATCTGCGGGGTTGTCCGACAGCTTGCGCAATTCGTCCCACAGGTCGCCCGGGATGTGTCCGTACAGCTTTTCTTCGGCCTGCTCCTGCGCCGACCGGGCATTGGTGGCGAAGTTGTGGTAATTCTCCATATAGCCTTTTACCGAAAAAGTGTAATAGGGGAGGACACCGATATCATTAAGCGTTTTGCGGAGTTTTGCGGTGTGTCCCCGCCGCGATGCGGCGGTGGTGAACACCTGCTGGTTGGTCACGATCCAGCCGGCCGAGATCAGCTTTCCGACAGCCTCTTTGGCCTCGGGGGTGATCTCCATGGCCGTTTCAAAATGGGTCTGGATGAAAAACTGCCGGATGCCTGCCTCATAAGCTTTTTCCCTGAATTTTGACAGTATCTCCACCAGTTCGTCGGTGACGCGCATAGGGATGTATACCGGGAGCCGTGTGCCCAGCCTGACGCGTTTGATCTCGGCGAATTTCTCCCCGTCGGGGCGATTCTTATTGGCTTCCAGCTTGCGGACCGCCATCCGGTAAACGGCGTTGAGGATCAGGTCGAGCGATTTGTTGGCGCTCATCAACGCATCCCCTCCGGTGATCAGGATGTCGCAAAGCTGTGAGTCGTTTTCGAAATACTCCATCAGCCCCTCGAGCTTCTCCCACCACGATTCCTTCGGCAGCAGCTTGTCGAGGTTGAAATTGAGGTTCCCCCGCTGGAAGTCGTACATCCGCTGGCAGGAAACGCACAACCCCCCGCAGGAGCGTCCGACGGTGTCGGGGATCAGGATGGCTACCTCCGGGTAACGGCGGTGCAGATTGAAATTGTTGGGGAGTATCCAGCCGGCGGCGTTGGGCTTGTCCGGTTCCACTTCATCTTCTTTCTCCCAGGCCACAATGTCGCCAAACTCCTCCAGCAGCTCGCGGCTGTAAAAAATGTAATCGCGGACAGGCTGGTCGGCTCCGGCCAGGTGGGCCGGCGGGTTGATCAATAGCAGTGAGAGATAATAGGGATTGACAAAGACCGGTATCCCTTTTTCAGTCCCTTCTTTCAATATCGATAATGTCTCCGCATCCAGCGAGTGATCAAGCATCCGGTTCAATGTCTTCACGTCGCGAATGGCAAAACGCAGGTGAAAAAGCCTTTCGTTCCACCATTCCTTTGCCATCTTTAACTTTTCTGTCCGTTTCATGCCCTCCGGGAAATAGTAGCGGTTGTCTGTCTTTTCACCTTTTTCAAACTGGTCGATGAAGATGTTGATTATCCGGTCTTTGTTTTGCCGGCGCATCTTTACGATCTCCGGATCAAGTCCGGATGGATGCCTGTTCATCCAGCTTTTCACCGTGTCGGGCGATGGGGAATTATTGGCCACTTTTCCTGAAAGCTGACGAAACAGCATGATCATGTCGATGAAAAAATTGGGCTTAGCCCCACCGCGGCCGTAATGATAGGCCAGCCATAATATTTTGAATGGATGGTTTTCGGTCACCTCACCTCTGCGGTTCAGGTCAGGGTATTTTTCTCCCGAATGATCCAGGTAATCCAGGATGCGAATCGAGGCAATATCAATGGAACTAAGCTTTTTGAAAGCGCTCCTGCCGAAAACTTCGCCCAGGTAAACCTGGTATGCCGGCGATTCCTTCCCGATCCGCCCGGTGATCCACGCCCGTAATTTCTCCATCATAACATCCACCGTTTCAGCAGCTGCGACGATCTCTTTCAGCTTGGGGTTCTCCTGCATTAAAACCTGCAATAATTTCCCGGAACGAATATCAATGGAAATCCTGTCTTGCTTGTTCAGACCCTCTTTGGGAAGGAGGTCACGGTAAACGTGATCCTTCCGGTAGTTTGTTTCAAAAGTGTGTTGTGTGTTGTCTTTCATCAAATCTCTGTCCATAAATCCCTCATTTCTAGTCACGTATTTTAAAATTATATATCATTCATAATGAACCACTTAGGTTATTTATACAAAGATAGTGAATTTTTCCCGGGAAACCAAAATTAACGGTCAATAAGTAAGAATTAATACAAGGTTTAACTAAGAATTTAGAATGATTCCAGATAAATTACTTACCTTTGCTGCCTGAAATTTCACCAAAAGTTTATTCCATGTCTAAAGGTTTTTACAAAGCGCCGGCCCTCTATAACGAGCCTACGCTCTCCTACGCACCGGGAACACCCGAGCGCAAATTGTTGAAAGAGGCTATTGCCGATTTACGGTCCAGGCAGATCGAAGTTCCCATGTTCATAGGCGGGGAGAAGGTCCGCACAGGGGAACTGATTCCCATGAATCCCCCACACGATCATCGCCATGTGTTGGGGTATTACCATAAAGGAACCGGCGAACATGTCATGCAGGCCATCGATGCCGCGCTGGCCACCCGCCCTAAATGGCAGGCCCTTACATGGGACCAGCGGGCTGCTATCTTTCTGAAGGCAGCCGACCTGGTAAGCGGTCCTTACCGTGCCAAACTGAATGCCGCCAGCATGCTGGGACAGTCGAAAAACGCCAACCAGGCCGAGATAGACGCCGCTTGCGAAACAGCAGATTTCCTGCGGTTCAATGTACATTATATGATGGGGATCTACCAGGATCAGCCTGTCTCCTCTCACGGTGTCTGGAATAAGATGGAATGGCGCCCGCTGGAAGGCGTCGTTTACGCCATCACACCGTTCAATTTTACCTCCATCGCGGCGAACCTGCCGGCAGCGCCCGCCCTCATGGGCAATGTGGTCGTCTGGAAACCGGCCGGTACCCAGGTTTATTCAGCAAATGTCCTCATGGAGATCTTCCATGAAGCGGGAATGCCCGATGGCGTGATCAATATGATCATGGTCGATGGCCCCGTGGGCGGTAAGATCATGGCCACCCATCCCGAATTTGTCGGGGTGCATTTCACCGGCTCCAGCGAAGTCTTTAATAAGGTGTGGAAAGCCATCGGTGAAAATGTCGCGTTGCACAACACCTTCCCGAAGATTGTCGGTGAAACAGGGGGCAAAGACTTTGTGATGGTGCATCCTTCGGCGAACATCAAACCAGTGGTGACTGCGCTGACCCGCAGCGCTTTCGAATACCAGGGACAGAAATGCTCCGCCGCCTCCCGCGCTTATATACCCCGCAGCCTCTGGCCGGAGATCAAATCGCTGATGCTGGACGATATCCGGTCGTTCCGCATGGGTGGAGTGGAGGACTTCCGGAACTTCATCAATGCCGTGATTGACGAGAATGCTTTCGACAAACTGGCTGGCTTCATCGATCGGGCGAAAAAAGACCCTGATGCGGAGATCATTGCCGGTGGTGGTTATGACAAATCGGTGGGCTATTTCATCGAGCCGACCGTGATCCTCACAAAGAATCCCAAATACGTCACCATGTGCGAGGAGCTTTTCGGGCCGGTGTTGACCGTTTATGTCTACGAAGATGATCAGTATGAGGAAACCCTGGACATTCTGGATAAGACTTCTCCATATGCCCTGACAGGCTCCATCTTTGCCCAGGACCGTTATATTATTGATATGACGGCAAAGAAGCTGGTCAATGCCGCCGGCAATTTCTATATCAATGACAAGCCGACGGGGGCAGTGGTCGGACAGCAGCCATTCGGCGGCGCCAGGGCCTCGGGTACCAATGACAAATCGGGATCATACCTGAACCTGATCAGATGGGTGTCTCCAAGAACAATTAAAGAAAATTTTAATCCACCGGTAGATTACCGGTATCCTTTCATGGATGAAGAATAGGTGTTTCTGTCCTCAATAGCTATGCTGTTGGAGAACTTACTTAGCGATAGGCTTATAATCGTTATTGATGATATATTTTTTCGGCAGGGGCTTCTTGTGTTTGAATGATTCAAGCCCTTGATTAGGAGCGCTGCTGAAAATGGCGCAGGAGCTGGTAATTCCGGCAAGCATGCCGATCATCAGCAGTAAAAATAACAGTTTTAGTAATTTTTTCATCGATAACAGGCTTTTAAAATAAACGGCCAGGAGCCGCTTTTTATTTCGAGGGGATAAATTTATAAAAATATCCTTCATAAAGCTGTGAATAATTTCTTTTCTGCATTCAATTTTTTTTCATTTTATATTTTACATTTGTTCCCGCTACGGTGGTCCCGCTTTCCTTTCTGAAACCGGGACATAATAGGGAACCGGGTGAGAATCCCGGACAGTGCCCGCTGCTGTAAGCCCTGGCCTTAAAAAGGCCATTCCCGCCGGCATCCTGAAGCCACTGTTTCCGTGAAGGAGGAAATGGGAAGGCAGCCGGTGAGGAGGGTAAGTCAGAAAACCTGCCAATGCAATTAATTAAGATATGCTTCCGGGTCAGAGGCTGAACTGAACAGGGTGTCCCCGCTTTTTTCAGGTTTTTTCCCGGAGCAGTTGCTGACAGACTTATATGAAAACCTTGCGCCTGCTTATCGTTGCTTTTCTCATGACTATTTCCCTGGAAGGATTGCGTGCACAGGACATGGCGCCGCCCGATACCACATTGACACTGGAGAGCGTGACGATCCGGTCAACCCGCATCAGCCAGTTTGCACGGGGGCAGGCATTTCAGACCCTCGACAGTCTCACTCGACGGGATAACCCGGCCGCGAGCCTGACTGAGCTGCTGCAAGGATTCAGTACCTCCTATGTCAGAAATTACGGGCAGGGAACACTGGCTACGCTATCGATGAGGGGGACATCGGCCAATCACGCCGGCCTGATCTGGAACGGAATACGCCTGTCACCACCCAATATAGGTTATGTCGACCTGTCGCTCATCCAGGGGAATTTCTTCCAGGATATTATGATGCTGTATGGCGGTTCCAGCCCAATGTTTGGCAGCGGATCGATCGGGGGCGGGGTGCACCTCAACAACCGCCCCGTATTTCAGCCATCTGCATCGCTCGACCTGGGCCTTAGCGCCGGTAGCTTTGGCACTTTCGCCATAGAAGGCGCAGGGACCGTCAGCGGAAATACCCTTTTTTCCCGCACCGCATTCTCCCTGATGAATGCACAGAATAACTTTTCATATGAAAATTTTTTTAGTGAGAAGGAAAAACTTCCTCATGCAGCGATCTTCAAAGCCGGTATCATCCAGGATATTGCTATTCAACTACCGGATGATCAATACATTATGGCTACAGGATGGTTCCAGTATGCCGGAAGGGAGATACCTCCGACAATGACCGAATCTGTCTCAGAAGCGCAACAACTCGACCGCTCCTGGCGCACCATGCTGGTTTGGAAAGATTTCAATCCCCGGAATACGCTGGAGGCAAGGCTTGCCTATTTCAACGAATTTACGCGATACAGCGACCCCATCCCGGAGATATATTCGGATATTCACAGTCAATCTTTTATCACAGCTTTTGAAAGCACCTGGGAACTGACGGATCATGCGGCTGTTTTTGCCGGAACACAGTACACCTATGAATACGCCGACCTGGATTTTTACAGCCGGCCGGAATACCAGCAAGCCCTTGCCGTTTACGCGTCATTCCGCTATTATTTCCCGAAGATCAGGTGGCAGTTCAGTCTGAACGGACGGCAGGAAATGCTGACGGGTTACAGTTCGCCTTTCCTGTTTTCATTGGGGGCAGAAGGAAAGATATGGAAAGTTTTGTCGGGGAGAGTATCCTTTTCCCGGAATTTCAGGGCGCCTACCCTCAACGAACGTTTCTGGCAGCCCGGCGGTAACCCCGAACTGGAGCCTGAAAAAAGCCTGAACCTGGAAGGAGGACTGTTCGTTGATTTTCAGCCTGGAGATGACAGCTATTTTTTCCAGGTCACTGCCTTTAATTCAAAAGTTTCCGATTGGATCCTCTGGTTGCCCGGCAGCAGCTACTGGTCGGTTGAAAATGCCCAGGAGGTCTGGTCCAGGGGTTTTGAGATCAATGGAATCCAACGGTTTCAGGTGGGGGAATTCACAATTCACCTGGCTGAGTCCTATTCTTTTACCCGCTCAACCAATGAAAAGAAGCTGTTTGACCTCGATGCCTCCTATCAGAAACAATTGATTTATACACCGGTACATCGTTTCTTGCTGAAGCCGGGGCTGGAAATCCGTGGTTACCGTCTTTCCTTAAGGGGGACCTATTCGGGAGAAATATATACAACTAAAGACAACCAGCACAGCCTGCCCGGGTTCTTCCTCCTGGATGCAGTCATTGCTAAAACATTATATATCAGTAAAAAATATCCGCTCACATTGCAACTCAACCTGAACAATATGCTTGACAAGGAATACCAGGTGGTGCCTTACCGGCCGATGCCGGGGTTTGGGGTGATGGGGACGGTGAGAGCGGAACTTGATAGTTCAAAGTTCAAAGGGCAAAGTTCAAAGTTGAAATTTTAAGTTTAAAGTTATGAGCGGTTTGATTAATTGGATGTGGTTATTTGTTGTTGTGATGCTTTTTTCAGGATGTGGCAAGGACAATAATGGTCCTGACGGAAAATGGGCAAAGAGTGTTTTTATTGTGAACGAGGGGCCGTTTCAGTCGGGTAGTGGGACGATCAGTGCCTTTAACCGGGATAGCGTGAAGGTCAGCCATGGGCTGTTCGAAGGTGCAAACGGGCGGCCGTTGGGCAATATCGTTCAATCGATGCAGGTTGTCGGCGATCTGGTGTTCATTGTCGTGAACGGGGGTGATAAGATCGAAGTGGCGAAACTGGAGGATTTCAAGTCGGTGGCTACGGTCAGTAACCTCTCTTCTCCGAGGTACTTTTTTGGATTCAATGAAGAGAAGGGTTATGTATCCTGCTGGGACAACACGGTGAAGGTCATTAATATGCATGATTTTACCGTGATGGAGGCCATTCCAACGGGTGCCGGGCCCGATGAGATGATCGTGGCAGGCGATTACCTTTTTGTGATCAATTCCGGCGGTTTTGGAGACGACAGTACCGTGACCTATATCAAAACCAGTGATGAATCTGTTCACGGAAACATAGAAGTATGGCACCGGCCATCCGGTATTGTAAAAGATCTCAATGGATATGTCTGGGTGCTGTGCTCAGGTAAAGGTTATTATGGCTACCCATCCGCCGAGGATACACCCGCCCGCCTGGTCTGCATCGACCCGGCCAACCTGTCCATCATCCGCGAAGTCCCATTCAACGATCCCGGGAACCATCCGGATGTACTGGTCATTAACAGCGCCGGAACGATCCTGTATTACAACTATCCCGATGGGATCTATTCGTTTCCTGTATCAGCCACGGCGCTGAATGCATCACCCCTTGTCCCTGCTGCCAAAATGTATTATAGCCTTGGTTATGATCCTTCATTGGATATGCTCTGCGCTTCCGATCCGCTTGATTATAACCAGAATGGCTGGATATACCGTTTCAGGGCTGACAACGGCGCCCCGGTTGATTCATTTATGGCAGGTATCGTCCCAAATGGCTTCTGGTTTAACTGAAAGTGCTGAAATGATCTCATAAAGCACTATTTTTGCAGAAAATGAATATCATGAAAGCAAAAATAGATTGTTCCTGGAAAAAGGGGATGGCTTTTGAAGCCGATGTGAATGGTTTCAAGATCATGCTGGATGCCGATCCGGCGGTGGGAGGGGAGAACAAAGGCCCCAGGCCCAAGCCCCTGACGCTGGTCTCACTGGCCGGATGTACCGGTATGGATGTCATTTCCATCCTGAAAAAAATGAGGGTAGAGCCCGAATATTTCAATATTTCCGTTGAAGGGGAACTCACGGAAGAACACCCGAAGTACTACCATAAGATACACCTGGTGTATGAGCTGAAAGGAGAGGGCGTTGATTTTGAGAAGGCTGAAAAAGCGGTAAATCTGTCACAGGAGAGATATTGCGGGGTTAGCGCCCTGTTGCGGTTTGGGGCCGAGATCACCCATGAGATCAGTATCCTGTCCTGATCACCTCGGTCAGTTCACTCAATATCATGGCCGTTGCCCCCCAGATGACGGCTTCATTCACGTAAAAGCAAGGCACCTTCCACCTGATTCCGTGGAAGATGGTGATTTTTTTTACCTGTTGCGTTTCTTCGCTCAGGACATCTTTTAGTGAAACCTCAAGAATTCCTTTAACTTCTTCAGGATCAGGATGGAAGATAGGCCTCTCAGTAATATAACCCACTACCGGTGTAACCAGGAAATGGCTGGGCGGGATATACAGGTCGGTTAAGAGGCCGATAATTTTCACCTTGTTTCTGTTTATTCCGATTTCTTCCTCGGTTTCTCTTAATGCTGTTTCTGTGAGATCCCGGTCCTCCGGCTCATACCTGCCTCCGGGAAATGAAATTTGTCCGCTGTGCGCCCCCCTGTATTCATTGCGTCGAATGAAAACAAGTTTGACATCTTCATCGCCAGGGTAGAAGAGGATTAAAACCGCCGCTTTTTTGAAATCATCAGGGACCTGGACTTTTCCCTGACGAATGATCCTGCGCATGCCGGCCATCTTCAACTGGGCTTCCAGCCCCGGTAACGGCAGGGCCAGGCGCTTCTTCAGGTTGTCCATCAATTCCAGTAATGCATCCATCAGGTTGTCCCGGTTTAAGGCGGTGCAAAATTGCTAATTTTTTATTATTTTCTTTTCTCTTTTCATGACGAGGCAATTTATTCGTACTTTTATGTGAATTATAATACTTGGCTATTGTCTGTTTAATTGTCTGAATCCTATGCATTGGCTACTCATTGCTACATTAATCCTGATCGGGCTGCTGTTCCTGGTCCTTGAAATACTGGTCATTCCGGGTGCAGGGTTCGCCGGCATCGTCGGTTTCATTCTCATTACCATCGGCGTGTGGCAGTCATATGCTGTTTATGGTGCCATGACTGGGCACCTGGTCCTTGGAGGGACCTTTTTGCTGACAATCGTCACGCTGGCCCTTTCGCTCCGGGGAGGAACCTGGCGAAAACTGATGCTATCAACCGAGATCGACAGCAAGGTTAACCTGGTCGATAGTGAAAAGATCAAGGTTGGTGATACCGGGAAAACCATCTCGCGACTTGCACCTATGGGGAAAGCATTGATCAACGGGGAGTTTTATGAGGTCAGGACAGATGGGGAATTCATCGATCAGCACACGGACATTGTCGTTGAAAAAATTGAAGTCAATAAAATAAATGTAAAACGTAAAGATTAAGATTATGGAAGTTTATGTTATGCTGGCCATTGGGCTGGGTTCGATTTTTGCCATTTGGCTAATTTTCTATTTTATTCCGGTAGGCATCTGGTTCAAAGCGCTGGTATCGGGCGTGCGTATCTCGCTGCTGCAACTGGTTATCATGCGCTGGCGTAAAGTGCCAGTCACGGTTATTGTCAATAGTCTTATTGCGGCGACAAAGGCCGGTCTTTCCCTGAACCGGAATGCGCTGGAGGCGCATTTCCTGGCCGGCGGTAATGTGACCAGGGTTGTCAATGCGCTGATCTCAGCCGATAAGGCCAATATGAACCTTGATTTTAAAACGGCAACCGCTATCGACCTTGCCGGCCGCGATGTGCTGGAGGCTGTGAAAATGTCGGTCAACCCAAAGGTGATCGATACGCCTTCCGTCGCAGCAGTCGCCAAGGATGGCATCCAGCTTGTTGCCAAAGCCAGGGTCACCGTTCGGGCCAATATCAAGCAACTCGTCGGCGGCGCCGGGGAAGAGACCGTGCTGGCCAGGGTAGGCGAGGGGATTGTTTCCTCCATCGGTTCGGCGCAATCCCATAAGTCGGTGCTTGAAAACCCCGACAGCATCTCCAAAGTAGTGCTTAATAAGGGGCTCGATTCAGGGACGGCTTTTGAAATTCTTTCCATCGATATCGCCGATATCGATGTAGGGAAAAATATCGGTGCATTCCTGCAGATGGACCAAGCCAATGCCGACAAGAATATCGCCCAGGCAAGGGCAGAGGAACGCCGTGCCATGGCTGTGGCCCGGGAACAGGAAATGCGTGCCAAAGCGGAAGAATCGCGTGCAAACCTTATTCAGGCCGAGGCCGAAATTCCCAAAGCTATCGCGGAAGCTTTCCGTTCCGGTAACCTGGGGATCATGGATTATCTGCGCTATCAGAATATCAAGGCAGATACAAAAATGCGCGATTCCATTGCAGACCCCCCTGGCTCCAAGCCGAAGAAAGGGATAAAAGATCAGGAAAAAGAGAACTTCTGATCAAATTCCGCAATGAATGAAGGTATCTGAAGCTGACCAACAATCTGTACAGGCAAAATACGATTCGCTGCTGGCTGCTCTTCAGGGGACATTAAATGAGAACGATCGGCGGGTAATCAATGAAGCGTTTGATTTTGCCGCGAAAGCCTATGGCACAAGCAGGCACTTTACCGGTGAGCTGCTGATATGCCATGCATTGGCTATTGCACGCATAGCAGCGGAGGAGATGGGACTGGGGATCAATCCGGTCGTGTCGGCGATATTGCATGATGTGATTACCGCCCGGCTGGCAGACATCGACGAGATCAGGAAGCGGTTTGGACCCGGTGTGAGCGGGATGGTCTTCAGCTATGCCCGCATCAGTGAATTGCCCACTCACAAGGTAACATTACAATCAGATGCATTCCGCAAGCTTTTCCTGGCCGTAGTGGACGATATCCGCGTGATCCTTCTTAAACTGGCTCATCGGATGAGGGACATGCGGATGATCGAAAAGCTTCCACCCGAATACCAGGCTAGATATATTGACGAAGTCAATTTCCTTTACAGCCCGATTGCCCACCGTTTGGGCCTCTACCGTGTCAAAAAGGAGCTGGAAGACCTTGCGATGAAGTTTACCCAACCGGAAGTCTACCAGCGCATTGCGCAACTCATTCGTGATACGGAATCGAAACGGAATGCTTTTATCAATGAGTTTATTGCCCCCATTCAACGCGAAATGTTTATACATGGGTTTACTTTTGATGTGAAGAGAAGGCCAAAGTCCATCCCTTCGATCTGGGGAAAAATGCAGAAACAGGATGTCGAATTTGAGCAGGTCTTTGACCTGTTTGCCGTCCGCATCATCCTCCAGTCATCTCCTGAAAGCGAAAAATCGGACTGCTGGAAAGCTTATTCCATCGTTACAAATATCTATCCTCCTAACCCGAAAAGATTGAGGGACTGGATATCGACGCCAAAGGCTTCAGGGTATGAGTCGTTGCATACAACGGTAAAAGGGCCGAACAATAAATGGGTGGAGGTGCAGATCCGGTCGGCCCGGATGGATGAGATTGCGGAAAAGGGACAGGCAGCCCATTGGAAATATAAGGGATTTGGCTCCAAGGAGGACACGGAACGATGGCTGCTTCAGGTCAGGGATCTTATCGAACATCCGGAGCAAATCAAATTTGACGAAACGGAAAGTGTCCCTGACAAACAGAAACCTGATAAAGTTTTTGTGTTTACACCGACCGGCGATTTGAAAGAGCTGGAACTGGGGGCGACTGTCCTGGATTTCGCATTCGAAATCCATACCAATGTGGGGTATTCATGTACCGGTGCAAAGGTCAACAACAAGATCGTCCCACTGAAACATGCCCTGCAGAATGGTGACAAGGTGGAAATCATCACTTCTAAGATTCAGAAGCCAAAGATGGACTGGCTGAACTACGTTATCACAAATAAAGCACGGAACAAGATCAAGCGGGCACTGAAGGAAGACCAGTTCCTGGAAGCTGAAAAGGGCAACGAGATCCTGCGGCGAAAATTCAGGAACTGGAAAATCACTTTCAATGATGAGAATATCGACCGGCTGATCAAAAAATACAAGCTCTCTTCATCTTTGGATCTGTATGTGTTGATATATAATCAGAAGATAGACCTGATTGAGATCAAACGTTACCTTTCGGGTCAAGGCGAAAAAGAAGTAGAGGGTAAAACTACACCTGCGAGAGAAATAAAACAACCCGAATCTTTCAAAACTTCAGTGAAGGCTGAGGAAGATGTGCTGATGATCGACCGGAGCCTGAAAAAGGTCAATTTCAATTTAGCCAAATGCTGCAACCCGGCACCGGGTGATGCTGTCTTCGGATTTGTGACCATCAGCAGGGGCATCACTATTCACCGGGGAGATTGCCCAAATGCTGATCAATTGCTGAACCGCTATGGGTATCGGAAAATTGAGGTGCAATGGAAAGATGCTGATCACGGTGAATCTTTCCGGGCCACTATCCAGATTACCGGTACAGACAGGATCGGTATGATGAATGAAATATCGCAGATTATCTCCAATGACTTGAAAGTGAATATGATATCAGTTAAAATTGATGCCAAAAAAGGTATCTTTAACGGTATCATCAAGCTGATGGTAAAGAACAATGCTTCTATGACTGAGTTGATCAAAAAAATTTCCAGGCTCAGTGGCGTGACCAAGGTGACCAGACTGTAGTCTATGCCTGAGCCGTGGGTCCGCCAAGGTGGAAGGGGGGAAGCCCCTCCGGTCCTTCTGGTGTTTCGATGGACCCGTGCATGCTCTCATACTTATTGATGTTCTCTTTCAACGCACGCAGCAGGCGCTTGGCATGCTGTGGTGTCAGGATTACACGCGATTTGACTTTGGCTTTCGGCATACCGGGCATCATCTTAATAAAATCGATGATGAATTCGGCATGCGAATGCGTGATCATGGCCAGGTTTGCGTATGTACCTTCAACCTGATCCTCTCCCAGTTCAATATTGATCTGGTTTT
This sequence comes from Bacteroidales bacterium, assembly GCA_019429045.1. GTDB lineage: Bacteria > Bacteroidota > Bacteroidia > Bacteroidales > JAGOPY01 > JAGOPY01. Next base: position 4,202 of record JAHYJL010000015.1, on the reverse strand, counting down.
TAGGTTTGTTATCCGGCATAATGTTAATGTTTTAGGATTATTTGTTATCTTCATTCAGCCCTTCGAACTCTTCCTTCCCCGACATGATCTCTTCATATTCTTCGCGCGATCCGACAATGATGTCATCATATTTGCGAAGTCCTGTTCCCGCCGGGATCTTATGCCCGACAATCACATTTTCCTTCAATCCTCTCAGTTCGTCGGATTTTGCCTGGATGGCTGCCTGGGTCAATACCTTGGTCGTTTCCTGGAACGATGCTGCTGATATCCAGCTGTTGGTCTGCAACGAGGCACGGGTGATCCCCTGGATCACCTGGCGACCTGTCGCCGGGCGGGCATCCCTGGCCTCTACCAGCCTTTTGTCCTTGCGCTTCAGCATTGAAATCTCATCGCGCAGTTTACGTGCGCTGACGATCTGCCCCGGACGGTAGGTAATAGAGTCACCCAGGTCAATGACGACCTTCTTGCCGAAGATGTCATCGTTTTCATCCTGGAAATCAATCTTATTGACCAGTTCTCCTTCAAGGAAGCGGGTATCGCCCGGATCCTCCACTTCCACCTTCCGCATCATCTGCCTGACGATCACCTCGAAGTGTTTATCATTGATCTTCACACCCTGCAGACGGTAAACTTCCTGGACCTCGTTCACGATGTATTCCTGAACCTTCATCGGGCCTTTAATTGCCAGGATGTCTGACGGTGAAATTTCGCCCTCCGACAAGGACGTGCCGGCACGGATATAGTCGTTTTCCTGGGCCAGGATCTGCTTGGTGGTTGGAATCAGGTACCGCTTCTCCTCACCGGTTCTGGAGGTGATGATCACCTCACGGTTGCCCCTTTTCAGTTTCTTGCTGATAGTGACAACGCCGTCGATTTCCGCAACAACAGCCGGTTCGGAGGGGTTCCTTGCTTCGAAAAGCTCCGTAACCCTGGGAAGCCCCCCGGTAATGTCACCGGTTTTACCGATGGCCCTGGGGATTTTCACCAATGGTTCACCTGCCTTGATATCATGTCCGTCCTCCACAACAATACGTGAACCAACAGGGATATCATATGATTTCAGCACTTCACCATCGGCTGCAATGATGTTGATGGTCGGGTTCTTGAGTTTTTGCCGTGGTTCAATCACAACCTTATCAGCGTACCCGGTTTGTTCATCCGATTCAATGCGGTAGGTTTTGCCTTCTACAATATTTTCATACTGGATGGAACCCTTGAGCTCGGCTAGGATCACGGCATTGAACGGATCCCAGTCGCTGATCAGCGAACCTTTGGTCACCTGTTGACCTTCGTTGAAATAGAGGTTGGCTCCGTATGGGATATGACCTGAGGCCAGGACGATCCGGGTATTTTTATCGACGATCCGCATTTCAGCCGAACGTCCGATGACCACGTTGTACGATTTACCTTCACGATTGGTAAACGGTACGGCCCTCAGCTCGTCAATTTCAAGCAGGCCGTCATACTTGGCTTCGATCTTCGAGATGATAGCCACGTTGGAAGCAGCGCCCCCGACGTGGAAGGTACGCAGCGTCAACTGGGTTCCCGGTTCACCGATGGACTGTGCAGCAATAACTCCTACCGCTTCGCCATCCTGGATCATTTTACCGGTGGCCAGGTTTCTGCCGTAACACAGGGCGCATACGCCATGTTTGGCTTCGCAGGTTAACACCGAGCGGATCTCCACCGATTCTATCGGGGATTCCTCAATGATCCTGCATTTATTTTCCGTCAGCTCCTGACCGGCCCTGGTTATAAGTTCCCCGGAATTCGGGTGGTAAATATCGTGCAGCGTCACGCGGCCAAGGATACGGTCGTATAATGACTCGACAACTTCTTCATTTTTTTTGAGTGCAGTGATCGTGATCCCGCGGAGCGTCCCGCAGTCTTCCTCAGAAATGATCACGTCTTGCGCCACATCGACAAGACGGCGCGTCAGGTAACCGGCATCTGCGGTCTTGAGGGCCGTGTCGGCCAGACCCTTACGTGCGCCGTGGGTTGAGATGAAGTATTCCAGAACCGAAAGCCCCTCCTTGAAGTTGGAAAGGATCGGGTTTTCAATGATCTCACCACCAGTGGCGCCCGATTTCTGCGGTTTGGCCATCAAACCACGCATCCCTGATAACTGACGGATCTGTTCCTTGGAACCCCTGGCGCCCGAGTCGAGCATCATGAAAATAGGATTAAACCCACCTTTGTCCTGCGTCAGCTCTTTCATCACCTGCTGCGTCAGCCGCGAATTGGTATGGGTCCAGATGTCAATGATCTGATTGTACCTTTCATTGTTGGTGATGAAACCCATGCTGTAATTGTTGAGAACCTCCTCCACTTCATGGTTGGCTTCTTTAATAAATGATTCTTTTACAGAAGGGATGATCACATCGCCCAGGTTAAACGATAAACCGCCTTTAAAAGCCATGATAAACCCGAGGTTCTTGATGGCATCCAGGAAATCGGCCGTTTTTTTAGTGCCTGTAACTTTCAGGATGTCTCCGATGATATCACGCAGGGCTTTTTTAGTTAAAAGTTGATTGATGAAACCCATTTCCTGCGGAACTACCTGGTTGAAAAGAACCCTGCCGGTTGTCGTTTCCACCATATGTGAAACCAGTTTTCCGGTCACCAGATCATTTACTTTTACCTGAATGATGGAATGCAGGTGCAGTTTCCCCTCATTATATGCAATGATCACTTCTTCAGGGGAGTAAAACCGCATCCCTTCGCCTTTGACCTTATAATCCTTATCGCCTTTTCTCCCTTTGGTCATATAATAGAGCCCTAAAACCATGTCCTGTGAAGGAACGGTCACCGGCGCCCCGTTGGCAGGGTTGAGGATATTGTGCGAAGCCAGCATCAGGATCTGTGCTTCCAGGATGGCTGCATTACCGAGCGGCACATGCACAGCCATCTGGTCGCCGTCGAAGTCGGCGTTGAATGCCGTACAAACGAGCGGGTGCAGCTGGATGGCCTTTCCTTCGATCAGTTTGGGCTGGAAAGCCTGGATACCCAGACGGTGCAGGGTAGGGGCACGGTTGAGCATGACAGGATGACCCTTCAGGATGTTCTCAAGGATATCCCATACAACGGCGTCTTTACGGTCTACGATCTTTTTGGCCGATTTAACGGTCTTCACAATTCCCCTTTCGAGGAGTTTCCTGATAATAAAGGGCTTGAATAGCTCAGCGGCCATATCTTTGGGTAGGCCACATTCGTTCAGGTTCAGTTCCGGGCCTACCACTATCACGGAACGGCCCGAATAGTCGACACGTTTCCCCAGCAGGTTCTGGCGAAAGCGGCCCTGCTTGCCTTTCAGGCTGTCGCTGAGAGATTTCAGCGGCCGGTTCGACTCCGTTTTAACGGCGCTCACTTTCCTGGAATTATCCAGCAGTGAATCGACGGCCTCCTGTAGCATGCGCTTTTCATTCCGCATGATCACATCAGGCGCTTTAATTTCGATCAGCCTTTTCAGGCGGTTATTCCGGATGATCACCCTGCGGTAAAGGTCATTCAGGTCGGATGTGGCAAACCTGCCGCCATCCAGCGGTACCAGTGGACGAAGCTCGGGAGGGATGACCGGCACGATCTTCATGATCATCCACTCAGGACGGTTTTCTATGCGGGTCCGTGCATTGCGGAAAGCTTCAAATACCTGCAGCCTCTTTAATGCCTCTTGCTTACGCTGCTGCGAGGTCTCGGTATTGGCTTTGTGACGCAGGTCGAAAGATACCTGGTCGAGGTCAATGCGTTGCAGAAGGGCCTGTAAGGCTTCAGCGCCCATCCTGGCAATGAACTTATTCGGATCGGAGTCGTCAAGATGCTGGTTTTCAGGCAGCGAATCGATGATATCGAAATATTCCTCTTCGCTCAGGAAATCCATCTCCTTCAAACCGTCCTTTTCCTTTACTCCCGGCTGGATCACCACATAACGTTCATAATAAATGATGGAGTCCATTTTTTTAGATGGAAGCCCCAGCAATGCACCAATCTTATTGGGAAGGGAGCGGAAAAACCAGATATGGGCTACCGGCACCACCAGTTGGATATGCCCGGTGCGCTCACGCCTGACCTTTTTTTCTGTCACTTCAACGCCGCAACGGTCACATATGATGCCCTTATAACGGATGCGTTTGTATTTGCCGCAGTGACATTCATAATCTTTTACCGGGCCGAAAATCCTTTCACAGAACAAACCGTCGCGTTCC
>JAHYJL010000217.1 GCA_019429045.1 Bacteroidales bacterium | reverse complement strand
CCGGTCTTTGTCAAATTATTAAGAAACTCTCGTTCTTTTGATTTTAATCTTAATGTCACTTTTGTCATCGCTTTGTGGTTTTTATCCCACAAAGATAATGTTAATATATTAATTTGTCAAGACACTAGCAGCAATCCACTTTGTTCCATTATTGTCTATTGCTATTGATCTGATGTAATTGCTGGGCAAAACAGTATTAGACATATCATAAACCGTCCAATTAGTCCCATCAAATGATGCCATACCACCTGACCAAGTCCCGATCCATTTTGTCCCATTTGCATCAATTGTTATTTCCTGAACCCAATTATGGGGTAACCCTGAATTTGCATTGTTATAGAAAGTTGTATTAGTGTTCACCAGGTCATACTCTACCAAACCACCTAATGTTCCAATCCATAAAATATTGTTTTCGACCTCTAATTCCCATACCTCATCCCCATTCGTGTATTGAATCCATTGTGGATTTTGAGCATATATTATAATCACGTGGCTTATTATTGCTATAAAAATCAAAAACAACTTCTTCATAATACTATTTTTAGCAGAGTTTTTATATTAACTAGAAAAAAGAAATATATAACACTCATACACCGTAAATTTAATGAAAATATATTTATCTATAATATTTTAAATAATAGTTGCAAGGTGATATTGGGCAAATAGTTCCAATCCCGACCGCAAAAAGCCAGCCAATAAATTGGCGGGCTATTGTCAAATGTCCTTTCAGGACAAACGTTAATCTCAATTAATGTCCACTTAATGTCGCGAGCGCAGCGAGTTAATGACGCGAACGAAGTGAGCGAATGTCCAAATTACCTCTGAAACCCTGAAACTCTGGAACTATTGGAACTTCCGGGACCCGTACCGCTTCACCAGTATCTGCGCCAGGTTCCTTCCTGAGAAGAAGACGGCGGGGACACCGCCGCCCGGCTGGACCCACTGGCCGGCCATGAAGAAATCATCCAGGCCGGGAAGCTCCTTGGAAAGGCTGTCGAAACCGTTCTCCCGGGTGACCATCCACCCCTCGAAACTGCCCTTCCAGTTGCCGGTATAACGGATGACCGTGGCAGGGGTACACACATCCACCATTTCAATCTTGTCTTTGATCCCTCCCAGCTCACGATCCAACTGATCGATGATAAAATCCGCCACGCGTTGTTTCTCCCGTTTGTATTGCTGGTAGTCGGATTCGCGCAGATCGTGCCAGTACTTGTAATTGTATGTCTGCACCATAATGCTGACTAAGGTTTTGCCCTCCGGCGCCAGCGTTGGGTCATAATTGATGATACGGTAATACAGGTTATCGATCTGCTTTTCGGGATTTACCTGGAAAGGCTCATTAAGCGGGAATGCTACGGCGGAGGGAATTCCCCTCAGGTCCTTGCCGATGCCCAGTGAAACCTGGATAAAAGAGGGAAAAACAGAAAAGGTATTAAAGTAATGATGGATTCGCCTGTCGGCAAACTTCCCGCCGAGCATCTTAAATATCGTGGAATGCGCGTCTGCTGCCGAAACGGTGATGTCAGTAAAATGTTCCTGCCCGTTTTCCAGCCGGATACCACTGGCCCTGGAGCGCTTGCCTGTATTTTCGGTAAGGATTTCCTCTACTCTCGCATTATAATGGATCTTTCCGCCAAGCCCGGTGTAAGTCTTCTCAAAAAGCCGGGAAAATTCAAGGGAACCCCCGATGGGGTAACCGGCCACTCTCCGGTGCAGCCATGAAAAGGTCATCATAATAAACAACATCGGCATTTCGGTTGCAAAGGAGTAATGGAAGAATTTCTGCAAAAGCGGGTTTTGGCACCGGGCGGCAAAATCGGCGATGCGCATCCGGCTGTATCGTATCAATAATCGGAAATAGGGAAAATAGGTGATGCCGTTTCTGAGTTTATCCAGATTGGTAGCCAGTTCCGGGGCTTTGTCAAATTGCATGGGGAAACTTTCCAGTTTACGCACCGCCCTGACAAACTCATTGATGCGCTTTTTGTCTTCGGGCGCTTTTTCGAGAAGCTCCCTTTGAAGCCGGTCGAGATTTGTGTAAGCGATGATCTCCTTTCCCGATTCATCCCTGACCCGGAAGAATTCATCATAATAATGGAATTTGATCTGATCGATGTCTATCAACTCTTTCCACAAGTGATAAAGCGGTTCGTCGGGACTGGAGCCCACCAGCCAGTGCAGGCAGCCATCGATCGTGTATTCCCCCCGTTTCCAGGAGGTGCATAATCCACCGGGCGTTGCCTGTGATTCGAAGATTTCGGAATCAAACCCGTTCTTTTGCAGGTAGCAGCCGGTCGTAAGCCCGGCAATTCCCCCGCCGATGATGATAACTTTTTTTGGCATGATTTCAAGCGTTACTGCGTTTAACAGAAACTTTTGCATGATGTATCGTTTTTATGGGACAAAAATGATGAAATATTCCGAGAATACAGGCTAAAATGACATTTGAAAGGGAAAATTGTTCAAAAACAAAAAGAATTCAACCAGGTTTCATACAAAATGCCGTTGGCTGATAACCACTAAATATTTTTCTAGTGGTTTTCTGCTATGTATTCTTATATCCGGCTTCCTATTTTTGGATACTCAAGTTCTTCATTCTGATATTAAAATGAAATATATAAACATCATAACAAAACCAAAAACATTTCAAGGCCCTGGTCTGGCTTTAGCTTTGCAACGGCTGTCCCTCGCTTCTTCCCCAATTATTAACCTCCTTACCAGGATCCATCGGTTAATCAACAGGGAAATCTCAGATAAAAACAGCGGCTTTTATCCGGGGTGGTGGTTGCTTCCCGCCTTGTGCAGGAAATAGGCGTTCGATATTAACAATACCAACGAACATCAATTGATCCGTAAAAAGCTAAAGTGCCAGGAAGAGGCTGCATCCATAGAAGGACAGCCTCTTTTTAATTGAAATCAGATGGTTGTTTAACAATTCATCCCCAAAGGAGATACTGTTTATTCCAGATGCCTCTGATGGCTCTGACATGGGTCTCTAACTCCAGCAGGTCAGGCAGTTCTTTTCGGCGATGGGTATCTCAATTAAAATCATCACTGAAGGCGATCCGCTGAAGCTGATAAAATCAGCGGAATGTATCATTACCGGTGGAGGCAGCCTGGAAAATCTTCTCACAGGCATTGACGGTTATAAAAGTGTGTTGCAAGCAGCCCTGCTTGCCAGGATTCCTTTTATCGGCTGGAATGAAGGCGCATTAATGGTTTGCCCGTCTTATGTCGTGCCCGGTCCGATCACAGGTTATCCATATTGCCTGGGCGCTACGTATCATCAGCTATGCCTGTCATATTATTGATTATCACGATATTTACATTTGGCATGTTAAGCCTTTCAGCCCAGGATGCAAATGATGATGCAGATATCTATATGGACAAATCTTCACCTGATCTGGTAAAAGTTTCCGAGAGTCTTAACAATATCGGCATCTGTTATTACCTGATGAACAATTATCGGGAGGCCATTCCTTGGTTTGAGGAAGCCCTGGAAATGGCGTTGGAGCAAGGCAACAAGGAACTCCTCGCCAGCATTTACAACAACATGGGGTCTGTTTACCTCAACCTTCAAAGAACGGACGATGCCGTCAGTTACCATCAGCAGGCGCTTGAGCTACAGCAGCTCATCGATGAGCTGAACATCATCTTCACGGCATTTGATAAAATCATTCAGGATCATCATTGCGAGCGGATCAAGACCATCGGGGATTCTTACATGGCGGTATGCGGGCTGCC
>JAHYJL010000216.1 GCA_019429045.1 Bacteroidales bacterium | reverse complement strand
TAATATCGATGTGGCCCTGCTCTCCAGTGGCATCTACCAGGCCATGGTCACCACGGTAGGCGGCCTGATCGTTGGGATCGTGGCATTTGTTATGTATAATATACTGGTGGCCAGGATTGAAAAACTGGTCTTCATTTTAGAAGCCAGGGCCTCTGAATTTATGGACCTGCTGCATGAACCGGCAAAATAATGCCAATCGTCATCAACCTAAAACAAAGATATGGCAATCCGGACCCGAAATAAGCTCAGCGTAGCCTTCAGCACAGCATCGATGTCTGACCTGGTATTCCTGTTACTGATATTCTTCATGCTAACATCCACCCTTGTGGCGCCCAATGCCATCAAGCTCCTTCTTCCCAGCAGCAGCAGCCGGACTATGGCCAAGCAATCGGTGACTGTGTATATCAATGAACGGCAGCAGTTTTTCGTGGAAGAATTCCAGGTGAATGAAAACCTGCTGGAAAGCCAGATCAGCCAGAAACTGATGAACCTTGCGGAAGGAACGGTTGTATTGAAATCGGATAAGTCGGTACCGGTGCAGCATATTGTAACTGTGATCGATGTAGTGAATAATATCAACCAAAAAACCGGTACCAAGCATAAAGTAATATTGGCAACTGTAGCCAGATGACAGCCGAAAAGAAAAATAAGATTCGCGGCATTGCCGGCACGGTCATATTCCATGTGATCCTGCTGCTGCTGCTGTTCTTCCTGGCCTTGCGCACTCCCCTGCCCCTGCCCGGAGAAGAAGGTGTACTCGTAAACCTCGGGTTTGATGAAACAGGCATGGAATTCAACCAGCAGACGCAACCGGCCCCGGCAGTGCCTACCCCGCAGCCCCAGCCGGTCACCCCACAGGTGGAGGAAGAAAAATACCTGGTGCAGGATATAGAAGAAGCGCCGGCCATAGTCGAAAAAAAAGTAGAGAAGAAAAAGGAACCGGTGAAAGTTATTCCCAAGCCAGTCCCTGATCCTCAGCCTGTTCCCGAGCCTGTTGAACCGGAGCCACAGCCACAGGTGAATCCAAAGGCGCTATATCCCGGGAAAAGCAAATCGACCACTGAAGGCGGCCAGGAAGGCCAGACAGGGCAACCGGGCGACCAGGGCAGCCCCTATGGAACACCCGGCGTGGATAACTATGAAGGGACTGGCGGGGCCGGAGATGGTATTTCCTACAGCCTGGGCGGCAGGGGAAAGCTTTCGCTTTACAAACCTTCCTATGAATCAAGGGAGCAGGGAAAAGTGGTCGTCACCATCCGGGTCGACCGGCAGGGCAATGTGGTGAGCGCTGTGCCCGGCGCCCGGGGAACCAACGTATCCGATCAACGGCTCTGGGAAGTTTCCAAAGACGCCGCCCTCCGCAGTACATTCGTCCCGGACCCGAACGCCCCCGATAACCAGGTGGGGACCATCACCTATAATTTCATCCGGCAGAATTAATCATCCGCAGCATTTCTTCCATGAATTACCGGCAGACAATGCAATACCTGTATGACCAGCTGCCGATGTTCCAGCATATCGGTGCGGCCGCCTACAAAGCCGACCTGGGAAATACCATTGCCCTATGTAAAATCCTGGGGAATCCCGAAAATAATTTCAGATCCGTGCATATCGCCGGTACCAACGGCAAAGGGTCAACCTCCCATATGATCGCCTCCGTTTTGCAGAGCGCAGGCTTAAAAACCGGGCTCTACACTTCGCCGCACCTGAAAGATTTCCGGGAAAGGATCAGGATCAACGGGAAAAAGATCCCTAAAAGCTATGTGACAGAATTTGTGAAACGATATAAGCACCATTTCAGTCATATCCACTCCTCATTTTTTGAATATACAGCCGTGATGGCCTTCCGGTATTTTTCGGATGAAAAGGTGGATATAGCGGTCATCGAAACAGGCATGGGGGGGCGGCTCGACTCGACAAACGTCATCACTCCGCTGGTCAGCGTGATCACGAACATTTCGAACGACCATTCCGCATTCCTGGGCGATACGCTGCAAAAAATAGCCGGCGAAAAGGCTGGGATCATTAAAAATGGCATTCCGGTTGTGATCGGGGAAACGCAGGAAGAGGTGGTGGAAGTATTTCTGGCAAAGGCTGTCGTTATGCAGGCGCCGATTATCTTTGCTGATCAAAATCCTGACAGGGATGGAGTCCGCCAGCCGGCGGATGGAGTCCCTGGGGAGAGGGACGGAGTCCCTGTGAAATGCCCCCTCAAAGGGCTGTACCAGCAGAAAAATATCATTACCGCCTGCCAGGCCATCCAGATCCTGCGAAAATCAGGTTTTAATATTTCTGAAGAGCACATCCGGCACGGATTCAGAAATGTGATAAGGCAGACAGGTATACAGGGAAGATGGCAAGTCATCTCCCGTAAACCCAAAACCATCTGCGATATCGGCCATAACGAGGCAGGGATCAGGTATATTCTTGAGCAACTGAAACTGGAAAGATTTGAAAAGCTGCACTGGGTTTTTGGACTGGTGAATGATAAGGATGCTGACAGCATCCTGAAACTGCTCCCACAAGATGCCGTCTACTATTTCTGCAAGGCAAATATACCCCGTGGGCTGGATGCCGGGGAGTTAGGAAATAGAGCCAGTGTGTTTGGTTTAAAGGGCGAAGTCTATCCTTCAGTGAAAGATGCGTATCAATCCGCCAGAAATAGTGCGAATGAGCATGATCTGGTTTTTATTGGCGGAAGTACTTTTGTGGTTGCTGAAGTGCTATAGGCTGAGAGTGTTCCATCCTACCCTCCGCTGATCAAATGTAATACAGTGACATCATCCCCTTCACGGATATAGACCTGGTCACGTGCTTCCTTCTTCACCAGCCTGCCATTGACTTTGGTCACCAGTAACCGGAAAGTAAAATTCTTGAACCGGATCAGGTCGGCTACGGTGATATCACCGTCAGGAATCGTCTCTTTTCTATTATTGAGTGTTATTTCCATCATTCATTTTTCCTAAAAGGATTTCCAGTACCTGGTTGGCCTCCATGTTAGCGACAATCCCCACCCGCGGCGCTATGGGAGGAAAATCGGGAGATACTTCCCGTAAATGATCGCCACAGATATATACATTGTCGAAAACCTTCATCCCTATATCATTGTTCTCTCCCCAACCGGCCAGACCAACGCCACATACCAGCGGCTTGCCGGGCATTTTTTCTGTAACTGTCTCAACGATCATCAGCTTCATTTCGGCGCTGTCGAAAGCCTCGACGATCACATCGCAATCATTGAAAACCTCCGGTATATTATCCGGATTTAATATCAGCTCATGACTATCAACCATAATATCCTTATCAATCCGGTGGATGTTTGTCCTGAGCGCTGTAACCTTGGGCATGCCCACCTGGTCGGCAAAAAAATACTGCCGGTTCAGGTTGGAAACCTCCACTTTGTCGAAATCGGCGATGACCAATCTCCCCACTCCTACCCTGGCCAGCGCCACGGCACAGTTGGAGCCCAGGCCGCCGCAGCCGGCGATCCCGACGATTTTATCCCTAAGTCTGGTGCGGATGTGGTGATCGTTGGTCATTGGTTCTTGGTTCTTGGTTCTTGGTTCTTTGTATTTGGTTACTGGTTAGCAAAAATAATCATAATCCTTAATACGAAAATTCCTACTTTTGTACTGTTAATTTATAAACAATAAAGAAAGACACTATGGATACCGCAGCGATCGCCAAAACACAGAAACTGCTCAAAGAAATGCCTTACGAGTGGAAACCGCTCGACAGGGGGTATACCGACAAGATCCTCTACGTTAACGTAGGGAC
>JAHYJL010000215.1 GCA_019429045.1 Bacteroidales bacterium | reverse complement strand
ATATTGATACCCAGGGCGATGGCGAAATCGCTGACCGCTTTCACGGCGGCGTAGAGCCGGGCGTCTTCGCCGGGGTTTTTTGCGGGCCACATCCAGTTGGCGCTGAGGGATACGCCTTTCAGCCCCTCCTCGATGGGCGCCCAGATGAGATTGGTCAGCGCTTCAGCCACTGCCAGCACCGATCCTTTGCCCGGGTCGGCCAGGGCAGCGACCGGGGCATGGCCCAGCGACGTGGCAATGCCCTTCACCCCTTGGTAATCGAGCGCCGTCACCCCCAGGTTGTTCAGCGGCAACTGCACCGCACCGGCACATTGCTGCTTCGCGATCCGCCCGGTAACCGACCGGTCCACCTTGTTGGTGAGCCAGTCTTTGCAGGCAACTGCCTCCAGCTGTAGGACCTGGTCCAGCAGAGAGGATAGTAAAGACGCAAGATCTTGCGTCTTTACAAGATCTTGCGTCTTTACCGTGGGGTCCGCAAAGGTCGTCGGCTTAGCGCTATCCTCCAGCACCGTCCCGGGCGGTTTTCCGAAGAGGTAGGCCAGGTCAAGATCGATCGGTTTTTGGCCTTTTTTGTTGATGAAAGAAAGGATATGGTCGCCGGTGGTTCTGCCGACGACATACAATGGCGCCCGTTCCCGCTCAGCAATCCGTTGCAGCAGCGGCAGGTCTTTTTCGCGGATGACCAGTCCCATCCGCTCCTGCGACTCGTTACCGATGATCTCTTTGTCGGACAGGGTAGGGTCGCCGATGGGCAGTTTGGTCATATCGATGGCGCCGCCGGTGGTTTCGACCAGTTCGGAGAGGCAGTTCAGGTGGCCGCCCGCGCCGTGGTCGTGAATGGAGATGATGGGGTTGGCCCCCGATTCTGCCATGGCCCGGATGGCGTTATAGACCCTTTTCTGCATCTCGGGGTTGGCTCTCTGAACAGCGTTGAGCTCAATGTGGTTGCCGTATTCGCCGGTAGCCACCGACGATACCGCGCCGCCGCCCATGCCGATGCGGTAATTGTCGCCGCCCAGCACAACAATCAAATCGCCTGTGCCGGGATTGTCTTTCAGACTCTCCTCCATTATCCCGAAACCGATTCCGCCGGCCAGCATGATCACCTTGTCGTAACCGAAAACCCGGCCATTCTCCTCATGCTCGAAGGTCAGCACGCTCCCGCAGATCAGCGGCTGGCCGAATTTGTTGCCGAAGTCGCTGGCGCCGTTGGAAGCCTTGATAAGTATCTCTTCGGGTGTCTGATAAAGCCAGGGCCGTGGAGCTTTCCTCTCTTCCCATCTCCTGCCGGGAGCGATCCTGGGGTAGGAGGTCATGTAGACTGCCGTTCCGGCCAGGGGGATGCTGGCCCGGCCACCCGCCATGCGGTCGCGGATCTCTCCGCCCGTGCCGGTGGAAGCGCCGTTGAAAGGCTCTACCGTCGTGGGGAAATTGTGCGTTTCGGCCTTCAGGGAAATCACGGACCGGATGTCGCGGATGCGGAAAAAATCGGCCTTATCCTGCGTCATAGGGGCAAATTCCTCCATGGCAGGGCCTTTGAAGAAAGCAACATTATCCTTATAAGCCGATACCAGACGGTTTGGATGTGTTTTGGATGTCTTTTTTATCAGGGAGAAGAGCGATTCGGGCTGTTCCTTCCCGTCGATGATAAAAGTGCCGTTGAAGATCTTATGGCGACAGTGCTCCGAATTCACCTGCGCGAAGCCATACACTTCGCTGTCGGTCAGCTTCCGGCCTAGTTTCCGGCTTATCTCATCCAGGTATTCGATCTCGTCGTCGTTCAGGGCAAGCCCCTCTTTCAAATTGTACCCTTTGATATCATCGATATAGATAACCGGTTCCGGTTGGCGCTCGATGGTAAATATCTGCTGGTCGAGCCCTTTGTAAAGTCGCTGCAGCATCGGGTCATGAGGGGCATTGTCTTTTGCGGGGATGAATTCTTCGATCCGCTCTATCCCTTCTATCCCCATATTCTGTGTCATTTCTACGGCATTGGTGCTCCAGGGTGTGATCATCTCTTTCCTGGGGCCGATAAAATGGCCTTCGAGCTGTTCCAATAATAACAAGGAGGCATCGCCAAACAGCCAGGCCAGTTTTTCGAGATCTTCCCTGGCCAGGCGCCGTGGGCTGCCCACAGCATAAATGGCTGAGTGATTGTTTTGATAGAAAATGACCATCGACAGGTTGTTATTTTTTGTTTTCTTTCTTCTTCAATTTTCTGAGATTATCTTCATCAATACCAAAGACTTCATTCCGGTTATCATCACCAATCGGTTCGGTATGTATCAGCACATCATAAACATCCACCAGTTCCTTGCGAATCTGCTCCTCCACAAGATGAGCCAGCTGATGCGCTTTGCTGACAGGAATATCGCCATCAACCTCTACATCAACGGCAACGACATACTGGTAGCCGATCTTGCGGATACGCGTCCGGTGCGGGTGATAAACACCTTCAATCTTACTTATGGCATTGAAAACCTTAACGTACAGGCCGGAATCCTTCACACCGTCCATCAGTTCCATGCTTGATTCCCGGAAGATCCGGAAGGCCACATACATGATCCAGAAACTGACTAACAGGGCTGTAACGGCATCGAGGAGCGGCAGTTTCAGGATAAAGGTGAAAAACAGGCCCAGCAATACGGCGAGTGAGATGATGATATCATTCATCATGTTGCGGGCATTGGATTGCAGCATCATGCTGCCCGTTTTTTTCCCGGTCATCCAGAGGTACCAGGCCAGCAGAACCTTACCGGCGGCGGCCGCAACGGTGATATATACTGCAAGAATAGAAGGCAATTCCTTGGGGATTTTCCCGGTCAGCCCCTGGATCGATGATATCGCCAGCTGCACGCCGGCAAAGAAAATAATGAAAGCCAGGACTTTAGAAGCAATGTTGTCGGCTCTTTCGTAACCATAAACATACTTCAGGTCCGGCGGCCGGGTCATCAGGTAGGCCGCAAATAGTGTAACCACGGAAGCCACGATGTCTGTGGCAGAATCGATACCATTGGCCACAACGGCCAGGCTACCGGCAACGAGGCCGGTAATGATCATCATTAGCGAGAGGATGGCGTTCCCGCCGATGCTGATCCAGGAAGCGTTGACGATCAGCTTTTCACGGTCCATTTTATTCCTGAGCAGCCAGGAACCGTTCTGCCTCGAGGGCGGCCATACAGCCGCTGCCCGCTGCAGTCACAGCCTGGCGGTATTTCCAGTCCTGCACGTCCCCGCAGGCAAACACACCGGGGATGTTGGTTTCCGTCGAATCGGGCCTGGTGATGAGGTATCCGACTTCATTCATATCGAGAACCCCTTTAAAAAGATCTGAATTCGGCTTGTGCCCGATGGCGGAAAAATATCCGTCAACTTCAAGAGTCTTGATTTCGCCTGTTTTGACATTTTCGATGATCACGCCGGTGACGGCTTTATTAAAGCCCTCTTCCGTCCCTACGATCTCTTTCACCACGCAATTCCAGTGCAATTCGATGTTCGGGGTGCTGACAACCCTCTTTTGCATTGCTTTGGAAGCCCTGAGCTCGTCCCGGCGATGCACCAGGTGGACCTTCCGGCATAACTTGGCCAGGTAGGAAGCCTCTTCGGCTGCTGTATCACCGCCGCCGACCACCACCACATCTCTGCCGCGGTAAAAGAACCCGTCGCAGGTGGCGCAAGCGGACACGCCTGCTCCCATGAAACGCTCTTCCGACTCGAGGCCAAGGTATTTGGCCGTGGCGCCGGTGGCAATGATCAGGGTATCCGCTTTGAGGGTCTTGCCGTCATCTGCTTTGACAGTGAACGGACGGGCGGTAAGATCGGCTTCCGTGATGATCCCGAAACGGATATCGGTGCCGAAACGGGCCGCCTGCTTTT
>JAHYJL010000214.1 GCA_019429045.1 Bacteroidales bacterium | reverse complement strand
ACACAATGATAGCTCGGGAGAAAATAGTATTGCTGATAATGAGGCAGTTATAAAATACAGTGTAACAAAAACACCGGTTGTAACTTCTTATAAATCAACAAACAAAGGAATTTTGGAAAAATAGCTTTTTTAACAGGAACAAAACAAGCCTGTATGTGAGATAGATCACCACCGGCAGCGACAGTAACCAGAGGATTTGAATTGTATGCATTTTGTTGTTTATTGTTTATTGTTTCTTGTTTCTGGTTTCGGGTTTTAGCGGAACTCAAAACTCAAAACTCAAAACTCAAAACTCAGAACTAATATTTATGTCCTTCTTCTTCCATTTCTTCTTTATCGATCTTCTTGCGGCTAATCGCTCTCCAGGCGTACCAAATATAGGCAAATACGAATGGCACCATCAGCGATACGTAGCTCATGGCGGTGAGTGTATATTTGCTGGATGAGGCGTTCTGGATCGTGAGTGAGCTTTGCAGGTCATAAGTTGAAGGGTAGAACGACGTATTGTTGAACCCTGCAGTCAGGAGCAGGGCGAATACTACCATCACTGCTCCCGGGCCGGCCAGCCAAATGGCTTTGGAATGAAAGGTGTCAAATGATTTCCATGTCTTGTACAAGCTGATCAGAACCAGCACCAGGCCGGTCAGGAAAATGACCAGCACGACCGGCATCTCTAACAGGTTCTTCAGATATTTGAAAGGCTCCAGGTAAACCGTTCCGGTGGCCGGGTCGTAGGCAAAGCCTTTGCGGACAAGGATATTCACCAGGAAAAACAGGAAGAAGAAGAGGAATGGCAGGGTATTTTTGAGCATCACATGCAATCCCCTTTTGTTGATAATGGCGTCGTCGATGTTGTTCAGCAGGAAGAGGGTTCCCAGGATGCGTGCTAAAAAGAACACCGCCAGCCCCAGCGACAGGTTGATATAAGTGGCATACCGGCCGAAATCAAGCGCCAGTTCGAGGCCGTGGAACGGGCTCTTCCACTGCGAGAAATTCATCTCACTGACGAAAAAGGGCGACCCGGTAAAGAAGGTGGCTACGGCGGTTCCCAGGAAAATGGTCCCCACCATGCCGTTCACGAAAAGAAAAGTCTCATAGGTTTTCTGCCCCAGGAAATTATTGGGTTTGGTGCGGAACTCAAAAGAGACGGCCTGTATGACGAAGGCGACCAGGATGATCATCCACACCCAGTAGGCACCGCCGAAGCTGGCGGCATAGAAAAGCGGGAAAGAGGCGAAAAAAGCCCCGCCGAAGGTGACCAGCGTGGTGAAAGTAAATTCCCACTTCCTCCCCAGGGCGTTCACGATCATCGTCCGTTCCTGTTCGGTCCTCCCCAGCCGGTAGATCAATGTCTGGCCGCCCTGGACAAAGAGCAGGAAAACGAGCAGCGAGCCCAGCAGGGAGATGATGATCCACCAGTAATGCTGCAATGCTAAATGTGATAGATTTTCAAACATATCAGTTTCCTCCTTCCGTTTTGGGCCCTTTCCGGATCTGGGTGGCCATGATTTTGATCTCAGCGATAAGCAGGGCGGTGAACAGAACGACGAACAGCCAGAACGTGATCTGCACCGCCGATTTATCGATGCGGGAGACCGCGGCGATGGTCGGCATCAGGTCCTGGATCACCCAGGGCTGCCTGCCGAATTCGGCCAGCATCCAGCCGGCCATGGAGGCGATGTAAACCAGCGGTATGGTGAACAACGCCACCCATAATATCCAACGTTTGGTATGCAGGGTGTTCCTGAACAGCAGGAACAGCACCAGTGCGAAGAGGATCATGAAATGTACCCCCAGGATGACCATGACATGGAATGAGTAAAATGATACCGGGACGCCCGGGACCAAGGCGATGGGGTCATCATAAAAGCCATACCCGAAGTACCGGAAATAATTATCGATGAAATCAGCGTCATCGAATTGCGCGGCGAGCAGGGCCGCTTTTTCGGTATTTTTCTCCGAAACGGCCTGCTTATAATCCTTCAGTGTCTGGATGGCAATCTTTCCCCGCTCGATCTTTTCGGAATATGACATGATGTTATGCTTTTCATTCCCTTGCACCAAATCCCTGATCCCGGGGACAAAGGCATTCGGATCAAGGAATGCCATGTAGGAGAGCATGTTGGGGATTTCAATCTTGAAGAGGAATTCCTGTTGCTTGGGGTGATCGGGGTCTTGCGGCCTGGCGAAGAGCCCGATGGCTACCAGCGGTGCGTTGCGCCTGCCTTCGTAGAGTCCTTCCATGGCGGCAAACTTCATCGGCTGCACCCGGGCCACCTCGCGGGCCGATTCATCCCCGGTCAGGATAAGGAAAGCGCCCATGACCAGGCCGAAGATTGAGGCGATCAGCATGCTTCTTTTAGCAAAGAGCATCTCCCGGTTCTTGAGCATGAACCAGGCGCTGATGCCGATGACAAAAACGGCGGCTAAAACGTAACCGGAGGTGACGGTGTGCAGGAACTTGTTGATGGCGGTAGGGGAGAAGAGCACCGCCCAGAAATCGACCATCTCATTCCGGGCCGTGTCGGGGTTGAAGCGCATGCCGACCGGGTTCTGCATCCAGGCGTTGGCCACCAGGATCCACAGCGCGCTGAGGCTGGCACCCACCGCTACCAGCCAGGTTGAGGCCAGGTGGAACTTCTTGCTCACCTTGTTCCAGCCGAAGAACATCACGGCCACGAAGGTCGATTCGAGGAAAAAGGCCATGATGCCCTCCACCGCCAGCGGGGCGCCGAAGATATCGCCCACGAACCAGGAGTAGTTCGACCAGTTGGTGCCGAACTCGAATTCGAGGATGAGGCCGGTGGCCACGCCGATGGCGAAGTTGATGCCGAAGAGCTTCATCCAGAACCTGGTGACCTTTTTCCAGTGCTCGTCGCCCGTCTTAACATAGATCGTCTCCATGATGGCCATGATAAACGCCAGGCCCAGGGTGAGCGGCACGAACAGCCAGTGGTACATGGCCGTCAGGCCAAATTGCGCCCTTGACCAGTTGACCAGGCCGATGTCAATACTTTCAATCATTCGGTTTACGGTTTGTCAGTTCGTCAATAACGTATTCGCTTTTTTCTTTATCCGAAGAAAACCGGCTCCCCAGGAAATCCTGGAAAAAGAAGACCCGGAGAATGGCAAACATAATAAAAAGCTTGATGAGGATGATGATCCAGAGTTTCCGGCCCCAGGTCATGCCTCGGAAACCATCGTAATAAAAGTTAAAGACTTTTCTGAAAATGTTGCCGTTTCCTGCCGATCCGTCCACTTGAAATACTATTTGTATTTAATAGAATTCAATATGAAAAGTCAAAAATAGGAAGAAAAAGAAAAGGAATTGCAGGGAGGGGGTAATTTAGAGTGGTATATAAATAAGCTTATCCCCTCTCCAACTTTCGAGGGTGTATCAGAAGTCGTTCCATAACATCTTTTTGGTGCTCCGACGGGTGAACCCGTCGGTTCCAATTTTTGCAACATATTCGGAACCAACGGGTTTACCCGTTGGTGTAAGAAAATAAACGGCATACAACAATGTGAAAACGACTTCTGATACAGCCTCTAAAGGGAGTAAGGTCACACAAACCTGTCCAGACTTAAAAACACGATCACCGCCAGCACGAAGTAGTTGATCTTCATAAAGTAACGGATGGGGCTGAAGGGGGTTGTTTCGTTTTTCCGGATCAGGCGGGTGAACTGGCTGACGAGCCAGATGGAGGAGATGAGCAGCCCGATTATAACGATCCAGGATTCTACGACGTTGAAGGCCGGCAGCATGAGGGCCGATACGGCGGTGGCGACGATCCAGATGAAGGTGATGTTCTTGATCTGCCGGGGGGTATAGATTTGGGTGATGGGAGGGAATCCGGCTTTGGTGTACTCTTCACCGTATTTG
>JAHYJL010000213.1 GCA_019429045.1 Bacteroidales bacterium | reverse complement strand
CGACAAACTATATACTCAATGTGCCTTCAAGTCCTGCAGTTGCAGCTGATTCCAATGGCAATATTTTACTCTTTACCGATGGCACAAAAGTATTTAACAGGCAGCATCAGCTGATGCCCAATGGCGATGGCCTGCACGGCTTTGCCGGATCCACAATGCCTGCCATTATTATTCCAAGACCGGGGTCTTCCAATATCTATTATGTTTTTACGATTCACCGTCCCAGGCAAAACCAGTTTGATAACCAGCCTATTTATGGCTTCGAATACAATGAAGTGGACCTTTCCCTGAACAGCGGACTGGGGGATGTAACCAGAAAGAATAAGGTGCTGCTTGCCCCGGAGATATCTTCAAAGCTCACAGCTGTGAGGCATAGCAACGGTGTCGATTATTGGGTCGTAACGCATAAGTTCAATTCCAATGAATTCTGCGCTTTCCGGGTGACCCAAAATGGAGTTGATACTGTGAACTATGTTAGCAGCAGTGTCGGAACCTCCCACCTGGCGCCTGGCGAAACCAATAATGGCATTGGTTATATGAAGATCAGCCCTGACGGAACAAAACTGGCCCTCGCCATACATGGTTCCGGTACCAACGGGCTGGGAGGTATTATTGAGATCTTTAATTTCAATGCATCCACTGGTGTGGTTTCAATCCCTGTCAGCTCAGGGCCTGTCTTTGAAAATGCTTTTGGTGTTGAGTTTTCGTCCGATTCCAGGTATTTATATGCCTCCACCGCTTCAACATCCATCCCGCAACCCAATTTCACGCCACCATCCTATTTATTTCAATTCGATGTGGCCCTTGGCAATTCTATTTTTAACATCTATGATACGATTGCCATTGATACACTGGGCAGCTATTTCGGAGGGTTGCAGCTAGCCACCGATGGCAGGATCTATGTGTCCAGGTCACCATACGGCAATGCGGCAATTTCCGTTATAGAAAACCCCAAACGGGCTGGGCAGGCATGTAATTTCAGGGCAAATGCCATAGACCTGGCTGGTTTCAGGAGCCGATTCGGCCTGCCCAACTTCATGCAATCCTACTTCGACCGCCCGCACTTCGATGTGGAAAATATCTGTTATACGGATAATACGGTCTTTATTTTGCAGAATACTTCAAATATTGATAATGTGATCTGGCAATTCGGCAACCCTTCGGGTTCTCCGGCTACTTCAACCGATCTTCAGCCATCCCATGTTTTTACAGAACCAGGGACCTATTCTGTCCAGGTTACTGAATATTTTCAGGGAGTGGCCTATGGCCCTTATATTGAGACAGTTATTGTTAATGAACTGCCGCAACCAAATATTGGTGATACAGTGTATATGTATCCCGGGTCGCCTATTCTGCTCGACGCAGGGGAGGGATTTACATCTTATGAATGGTCGACAGGTGAGAACACCCAGATTGTCAGGGTCACCGAATCAGGATTGTATTGGGTTACCGTTCAAAATGAGAAATGCTGTTTCAACATCGATTCGGTACTCGTGATCTACTTTGATGTCATGGTTCCCAATGCATTCAGGCCTGGAGGATCCAATAACATTTTCAGGGCTTATGCCTCTTCAGAACAGGCTATCAATAACTTTAACCTTTACATATTTAACCGCTGGGGGCAGCAGGTGTTTGTCTCCAATGACCTGAACATTGGATGGGATGGTCGTATCAACGGTAACGATGCCCCGGGGGATGTGTATGTCTGGCTCGTAAATTATGACGTCGAGCGCGAAGGCAGGACCGAGAAGATTTCCTATAAGGGGAATGTGATCCTGTTAAGATGACATGGATAAACAGCATTACATCACCATTGCCCAGGAACTAAAGATCACCACCGGGCAGGTCATCAATACATCAGCTTTACTGGAAGGCGGCGCAACTGTTCCTTTTATTGCCCGTTACCGGAAAGAAATTACCGGAAGCCTGGACGAAGTGGCCATTACGCATATTCGTGACCGGATGGCTCAACTCATAGAGCTCGACAAACGTCGCGTCGCCATCTTAAAAAGTCTTGAAGAACAGGGCAACCTCACCGATCAGCTCAGGGAACAGATCCTCGAAGCGGTTACGATGACTGAACTGGAGGATATTTACCTGCCATTCAAACCCAAAAGAAGGACCCGGGCCATCATTGCACGGGAGAAAGGGCTGGAACCGCTGGCTAAGATCATCATGGCCAAACGGGAACAACATATTTCAGGAAGGGCCGAATCATTTATAAATGAGGAAAAAGGGGTAAATACAGCGGAAGATGCGCTGGCAGGCGCCAGGGATATCATCGCAGAATGGATCAATGAAAGCCGCATAGCCAGGGCTAAGATGCGGAACCTGTTTTTCAGAGAGGGGATCATTTCATCGCAAGTCATCAAAGGCAAGGAACTTGACGGGATGAATTACCAGAACTACTATGAATGTAGTGAGCCCATAATGAAAACCCCTTCGCATCGCTACCTGGCTATGATGAGAGGCGAAGCGGAAGGTTTTCTGCGGATCAGTGTTCAGCCATCAAAGAAGATGGCTATCGAATTACTTGAAGATATTTTCATGAGAAACAGCACTCATGATTGTGCTGACCAAATCGGCGAGGCAATTTATGATTCCTACCAGCGGTTGCTTCAACCCTCCATGGAAACGGAGATCAGGGCCCTGGCCAAGGAGAAAGCGGATAATTATGCCATACGCGTATTTGCCGATAATCTCCGTCAGTTATTGATGGTCCCGCCGCTGGGACAAAAGAATGTACTGGCGATCGATCCTGGCTTCCGGACCGGTTGCAAGCTTGCTTGCCTGGACAGGCAGGGTAACCTGTTACATAATGAAACGATCTATCCCCATCCACCTGAAAACCAGGTGAAAATGGCTGAGAAAAAAATCCTTAGCCTGGTGGATGCCTATAAAATTGATGCCATCGCCATAGGCAACGGCACTGCGGGCCGGGAAACGGAACGGTTTATCCGGAATATCAGGTTTAGTAAGGATATCACTGCGGTGATGGTGAATGAGAGCGGCGCTTCGGTCTATTCGGCTTCAAAGATTGCGCGGGAGGAATTTCCCGACTATGACGTAACCGTCAGGGGAGCTGTTTCGATCGGAAGGAGATTGATGGATCCGTTGGCGGAACTGGTGAAGATCGACCCGAAATCAATTGGAGTGGGACAGTACCAGCACGACGTCAACCAGGGCGCTTTACAGCAAAGCCTTGAGGATACGGTAATCAGTTGTGTGAACCAGGTAGGGGTGGAGGTCAATACGGCCAGTAAGGAGCTGTTGTCTTATGTCTCGGGTGTTGGCCCTGCGCTGGCACAGAATATTGTGCTCTACCGCCGTGATAAAGGCCCGTTTGGTTCACGGGAAGAATTCCGGAAGGTGACCAGGTTTGGGGAAAAAGCCTTTGAACAGGCGGCTGGTTTTTTAAGGATCAGAGATGCTGGTAATCCGCTGGACAGCAGTGCCGTGCACCCCGAAAGCTATCACGTTGTTACCAGAATGGCTGAGACATTAAAAACCTCTGTCCAGGAACTGGTGGGAAATGAGGAGATGTGCAGGCAGCTCAGCCTGGAGCAGTTTGTCGACGGTAAAATCGGCCTGCCGACACTGCTGGATATTATCCAGGAACTGGTCAAACCCGGCCGCGACCCCAGGCAAAAATTCGATTTCTTTGAATTCGATAAGGGGGTGAACAGTATAGAAGATTTGCTACCAGGGATGGTTTTGCCCGGAATTGTGACCAATATTACGGCTTTTGGCGCTTTTGTCGATATCGGCGTTCACCAGGACGGCCTGGTGCATGTCAGCCAGATCGCGAACCGGTTTATACGGGACCCGAAAGAGGTATTGAAGATCAACCAGAAGGTTCAGGTGAAGGTGCTGGCGGTGGACAGGGAGCGGAAGAGGATCAACTT
>JAHYJL010000212.1 GCA_019429045.1 Bacteroidales bacterium | reverse complement strand
CGAGCTGATCGTCGGTGAGCGGGGGCCGGCGCCCAAGGCGGTGCCAACCTATCCTGAGGTATGCCTGCATTCCCTTGAAGACCTGGAGATTTTGCATCAGCGGGAAAAAGTCTCATTCAAATCGGATGAAGAAACCCGGAGGGTTTACCAGGACAGGATCATCCCTTACTGGCAGGGCAATACGCAGCGGGACCGGTTATTTGCTGCTATGGATCCGGAATGGATCGAGGCCTATGAAGCGGGTGTTTTCACGGAATTCCAGGAACAGCGCGCACCCGGGCATACGGTGCTGGGGGATAAGATTTACAGAAAGGGACTTTTGGAATTCATTGCTGAGATTGACAATCAAATTGAGGCGAGTTCAAGGTTCAAAGTTCAAAGTTCAAAGTGTGAGGAACTTACTGCGATGAAGATAGCGGCAGAAGCAATCATCGCTTTCGCAAAGAGGCACGCAGAGGCTTTAGTTCAAAGGGCAGAGTTCAAAGGGCAAAGTTTAAGTGATAAAGTTCAGAGTGAGGAGTTGTTGCGTTTGGCGGAGATTTGCAGGAGGGTACCGGCGTATGCGCCGCGGACGTTTCACGAAGCGCTGCAGTATTACTGGTTTGTGCACCTGGGGGTGATCACCGAGCTGAACCCCTGGGATTCTTTCAACCCGGGCCGCCTCGACCAGAACCTGTACCCGTTCTACGCCAGGGAAATAGCCGCCGGCACGCTTACAAAAGAAAGGGCGAAAGAGCTGCTGCAGTCCTTCTGGATCAAATTTAACAACCATCCCGCCCCGCCCAAGATCGGGGTGACGGCAAAGGAGAGCAGCACCTACACCGATTTTGCCCTGATCAACCTGGGAGGCCTGACAGCAGACGGTAAGGATGCGGTTAATGAACTCACTTACCTGATCCTGGATGTCATCGAAGAGATGCGGCTTTTGCAGCCCGGTTCAATGGTGCAGCTGAGCCATTTGAATCCCGACAGTTTTATCGAGCGGGCAATCCAAATCATCAGGACCGGCTTTGGCCAGCCGAGTGTTTTCAACACCGATGCGATCATCCGGGAGTTGGTGCGACAGGGCAAGTCGCTGGCAGATGCCCGGAACGGCGGCGCCAGCGGCTGCGTGGAGAGCGGCGCTTTCGGCAAGGAGGCTTACTGGCTGACCGGGTACTTCAATCTCCCGAAGGTGCTGGAGATAACGCTTTATGGAGGGTTGGAAACCCTGGGGTTGGAAACCCTCCGGGATTTCAACGGCCTGCTCAACGCTTTCCAGTCCCAGCTCAACCACTTCATCGATATCAAAATCAAAGGCAACCGGGTTATTGAAAAACTCTATGCCGAACATCTGCCGGCGCCCTTTTTGTCATTGCTGATCGACGACTGCATTACCAGCGGTATGGATTACAATGCGGGCGGGGCGCGGTATAATACTTCCTACATCCAGGGCGTGGGGCTTGGGAGCGTGACGGATATGCTGACGGCGCTGCGGTACTGGGTTTTTGGGGGCATGGAGGCATGGGGGCATGGAGGCATGGGAGCATGGAGTCATGGAGGCATGGAAGCGGGGAAGCAGGGAGGCGGGATAGCAGAAATCAGAATTGGCTTTGACCAATTGCTTGCTGCGATGAAAGAGGATTTTGTCGGTTATGAGGATTTGCGTTACAAACTGGTCTACGAAACGCCGAAGTACGGCAATGATGACGATTATGCCGATGAACAGGCGGTGAAAGTTTTCGAGATGTTTTTCGATGCGGTGGATGGCCGGCCGAATGCCCGTGGCGGAAAGCACCACATCATGATGCTGCCCACCACGAGCCATGTTTATTTTGGCAGCGTGACCGGCGCCATGCCCGATGGCCGGAAAGCATGGCAACCCTTGTCTGAAGGCATTTCACCTGTGCAGGGAGCCGACATCAAAGGGCCGACAGCCGTCCTGAAATCTGCATCCAAAATCGATCATTTGCGCACCGGGGGAACGTTGCTGAACCAGAAGTTCACCCCGCAGCTGCTGAAAGACGATACCGGCATCCGTGCTTTAGCCGCCCTGATCCGCGGCTATTTCAAGCTGAACGGGCACCATATCCAGTTTAACGTGGTGACGGCCGAAACGCTCCGCGAAGCGCAGAAGCACCCTGAAAAATACCGCGACCTGATCGTCCGCGTGGCCGGCTACAGCGATTACTTTAACGACCTGGGCGAAGCGCTTCAGAATGAGATCATTGCCAGGACTGAGCAGGAAGGGGTTTGATACCATTATTAAACACAATAGGCACAGTAGGGCACAGTAGGGAGCACAAAATTAAACGGGACAACCTATTCCTCCAGATCGCTTTCCATTTTCCTTGACAAATCCGGCAAAGCGGAAGAGTGTTTTCCAACATACAGCTCACTGTTTTCAAGATACAACCCTTCTCCATCGGTGAAAGTATCCGAGTCGTTGTGCAGGCCGCGGGCCAGTTTCCCGATGTAATCCGGAACAACGACCTCCTTCGGCAGTTGCGGGTTTTCATAGCCCTTCCGGCGGGCGATGGCGATGTAGCTGAATTCCACGTTGCTCCGGCCGGCATTGTTTTCGGCTACCGTAAAACCCTCATGGCCAACTTGCTCCAGGAAAATGCCCTGTGTGCTTCCTACGGGGGTCACTGTTATGACAACCGGAAATTCTTCGGAAGCGACTTTTTTAAAGTTTTCATCGAACAGAATGGCACATCTGCCCGCGCTTAGCTGCCCGTAACCGCTTGTTTGCACGGTCACATCCGTGGAGACATTTGAAAACAATACTGTGTTCGTCTGATCCTCATTTTGCTGCAAATGCACATCCAGCTTATTGCGGAAAACATGGCCGTTGGAGAACAGTCCATAATGGCTGCCCTCGGTAAATATCCCGTAGATATTTCCATGGATATCGGCCCCGAACAGATCACCCCAGGAACCGATGCCAATGTTGATTTGTGTGTTCCCGGATTGATATGATTTCCCGGTTCCGGTAGTTGAAGAGGTAAAATATCCGCCATATGAACTGCCGCTTGAGTTTTTGTAGGCCAGGCAGCCCCATGGGGTCGTGCCACTATATGTCCCTCCAATCGTTCCTCCACTCCTGCTATAATCCAAATATGAAAATCCACCCACACCAAATGAATAAGCATTACCATAGAGATTAAATCCTTTTGTTCCGCCTATGCTTGTCTGAGAATTATATCCGCTTCCATTAATTCCAGTTACATAAATACCAGAACCGGTAACGGCATATCTTCCGTCTGCCGTGCCGACAGTGTGAAGAGAACCATAAACACCTGCATTCTCACTGGCCAATATTCCATGGTTACCTGTAATGCCATGATAGGCGTAAGCCCCATTTGAAGAACCTCCCAAATATCCGTAGTTTCCTGAGTAATTGTTGTCCTTGCCATAAACAGCATAGTTATAATCCCCTAATCTTCCCTCATAACCATTAGAAGAATAACCCCTGATGGCACAAAGATAACCACTGGAAAATTGAACGTCAAGGGCGCAGGATGGGGTTGAGGTACCAATCCCTACATTGCCGGTTAAGCGGTAGATATCCGCTCCGATTTCAGTCCACTGCGTATAAGATCTGTCTGTCATTAGCATAGCGGAATATGGCGTCAGGTCGGTTTCCCGGGTAATGGTCCAGCCATCGGCATAGGACTCATCCAGATTGTACCAGGATACCTGGAATTCGGTAACGGTCATCTGAAAATACTGATAATTAACTTCCGGGTCACCAATGATAATGACGAGGTTTCCCGATTCGGACCCCATTCTCACCGGTAGTTTATTTGCACCTTCATACACATAACCACTATAGGATTGGGACAGACTGTAACCCGACATGAATATCCGGAATACCTGCAAGGGATTAAAACTGTATCCCTCAACGGCCATGGACCACTGTGTTTCGTAAAAAGGCTGGTTGGTATGGATTACGTAAGCTCCTGCGGCGTTTGTAGGGACTACATAGGATACCAGGTTGCGGTATATTTTCAAATCATCATTTCCCTCCACCATGAT
>JAHYJL010000014.1 GCA_019429045.1 Bacteroidales bacterium | reverse complement strand
AAAAACAAAAAAAAAAAAACAAGAAAAAAAAAACAAGAAACAAGAAACAAGAAACAAGAAACAAGAAACAAGAAACAAGAAACAAGAAACAAAAAACAAGAAACAAGAAACAAAAAACAAGAAACAAAAAACAAGAAACTCGAAACCCGAAACCCGAAACCCGAAACCCGAAACTCGAAACAAGAAACAAGCATGCATCCAGCAACATATTTCACCCCGCTCATAGGCAACAAAGTAAAATGCACCCTTTGCCCGCACCTCTGCACCCTGGCCGAGGGGAAAAAGGGGATTTGCCATGTCAGACGGAACGCCGGGGGAACATTGGTGACCGATGTCTATGAGAAATCCTGTGCCCTTTGTTTTGATCCGATCGAGAAAAAACCGCTTTATCACTTTTTCCCGGGCAGTATGATCCTGTCGGTCGGCACGTTGGGCTGCAACCTGCGCTGCAAGTTCTGCCAGAACTGGGAAATCTCGCAGACCTGCGCCGAAGATTACCCTTACCTGAAACCGGTTACCGCAGAGGAGATCATCCGGATGTCGGACGACCGGGAGGATAATTCGGGGATCGCCTATACCTACAACGAACCGACGGTTTTCTATGAGTTCATGCTCGATATCGCCAAAAAGGCCAAAAAGAAAGGGCTGAAGAATGTCGCCGTGACCAATGGATTCATCAACGCCTCCCCGCTTGCCGAATTGCTGGAATACCTGGATGCTTTTAACGTTGATCTGAAAGCTTTTACGGATGATTTCTACAAACGCGTGACGGGCGGCCGCCTCCAGCCGGTGAAGGACGCCATCCTGATGATCAAAGAGCACAACAAGCACCTGGAACTGACTCACCTGGTGGTCACCGGCCTGAATGATGAAAACAGCCAGTTCGAAGAGATGGTGAAGTGGATCGCCGGCGAGCTCGGACCGGAGACGCCGTTGCACCTGTCACGGTACTTTCCCAGCTTTGAAATGGAAAACAAAGCCACCCCCCTGGCCAAACTACTGGAGTTTCATGAAACAGCCAAACAGCACCTGCATTATGTTTACCTGGGCAATGTCACCGCGGATGAAGGCCGGGCAACCCACTGCCCCGGCTGCGGCGCCCTCCTGATCGACCGGATCGGGTATTCAACCTACAAGAAAGGGCTGGATGCGGACGGGAATTGCCGGAAGTGCGGAAAGAAAGTTTTGCGCTTTTTTTAAAATGACATCCATGCTCATCATCGGCATCACCGGCACATTAGGCTCCGGCAAGGGGACGATCGTCGATTTCCTGGTTAGGGAAAAGGGATTTGCCCATTTTTCGGTACGGGCCTATGTTTCGGAAGAGATCGTACGGCGGGGGCTGCCGGTGAACCGCGACAATATGGTGGTGGTGGCCAACGATTTGCGACGGCAGCATTCGCCGTCGTATATCGTCGACCGGTTGTACGAAAGGGCGTTGCAATCGGGCCGGGACAGCATCATCGAAAGCATCCGCACGCCCGGTGAAGTTGACTCCATGAGAAAAAAGGGACATTTCTTCCTGTTTGCAGTTGATGCCGACCCGGAGGTCAGGTATGAGCGCATTGCAAAGAGGAATTCCGAGACGGATCAAATCTCTTTCGAAACTTTCCTGATGAACGAAGCCCGCGAGATGGCTTCACAGGATCCGTTCGAACAAAATATCCGGAAGTGCATGGAACTGGCTGACTTCAAACTTTGGAACGCTGGAACCCTGGAACAACTGGAACGGCAGGTGGATGTTGCGCTGAGGGAGATGGCGGGACGTTAGGACGTTAGGACAGTAGGACGGTAGGACGGTAAGACTGTAAGACGGTAAGAAGATTTGAAATTTGGAATTTGAAATTTGTTTGGAATTTGGGGCTTAGAATTTGGAATTTATTGTAAATACTACTTCTCATGAGCGAAAATCATCAAAGGCCAAGCTGGGACGAATATTTCATGGAGCTGGCGCATGCGGCGGCGAGACGGGCCACGTGCGACCGGGGCCGGAGCGGCTGCGTGATCGTGCGCGAAAAGCAGGTGCTGGTCACCGGGTATGTCGGCAGCCCCAAAGGCCTTCCCCATTGTGACGACGTGGGCCACCTGATGAAGAAGGTCACCCACGACAACGGAGCGGTCACCCAGCATTGCGTACGCACCGTCCATGCCGAGCAGAACGCTATCTGCCAGGCCGCCCGGCGCGGCATCGCCCTGGAGGGCGGCACACTCTACTGCCGCATGACCCCGTGCCGCACCTGCGCCATGCTCATCATCAACTGCGGCATCGAGCGGGTCGTCTGCCAGAACCGCTATCACGCCGGGGAAGAATCGGAGGAGATGTTCCGCCAGGCTGGCGTGAAACTGGATTACTTTGACCCGGAAGTGCTGGGATATGAGAACCAGAAGGGGTAGAATTGAGCAATATGAAGGCATTTTTACAATGGGTGGTGGAGTGAATTTAGGTGATCAAATTTTGAAATTCAGCTGGAACTTTGTAAATTGTTTTAATTTTACAGCGGTTAAATCGCGATGATTATGCGCTTGCTGAGTATATGGCTCATGTTGTTTGCCCACATGATTTTGTTGGCCCATAATGCCATTCCTCACCATCATCATCCGTTTCAGGTCTGTCTGATAAATTTACATCACCATGCCGGAGAAGATTCTTCACATTCTCATGGAAACGAATTACCTTCCCAAGATCATGATGGCGCAGAGCGTGACTTACCATGTATTTTGAAACAAATCCTGGCAGTTCCGCCAAATCAAATAAGACTGGATAACAGCGGAAATAATCATCAACACTTCAATGATCCGGGAACACCGTTTGAAATTACCTGGGAAACAGAGCACGGATTGAATTACAGACCGATCGGGCTGTTAATCATCTTTTCCAGTGTTCCTAACCCCAATCCTCCTCCTTCTTATTATATCAGCAGTTATGGACTGCGGGCCCCTCCGGTTTCTTAATTGATCATTTTTATTTCGTGCATTTCGCGATAGATACTTTATCGCAGGATCATGCATTTATTTTATCAATTATTAAATCAATCATTGCAATGCAAAAGATATTCATCCTAATAATGGCCTTCGCGATCATATCACAGGGCTGCGGTGTTTTTCAAAGGGCAAAACACGAGCATGAAAATGAGGTGCCAAAGGTCCAATATACGGCTTATAACCAGGATTTTGAACTTTTTGCCGAAGCTGATGCTTTCGTTAAAGGCGAGGTTTCAAATATATTGTGTCATTTCTCGGTACTACCTTCTTTTGATGCACTTAACGAGGGTGAAGTAACGGTCAGCCTGTTCCTGCAGGGAAGCGCCGTGATGCAGACTCTTGGAAGCCCCACCCGTAAAGGAATATACAGTTTTGATATCACTCCGGAACAATCCGGCACGGGGCAATTGGACTTTAGCATTAATACCGGCGAATTAAAATCCAGGATATCCATTACCGGCATAGTGGTTTACGAATCCACCAATGATGCATCTAATGCGGAAATTGCGCAAGTGCCAATGACCAACACTTTCGTATTTACAAAGGAACAATCCTGGAAGGTGGATTTCGAAACGGGTTATCCTGTCAGCGGATCGTTCGGACAAGTGATCAAGACAACCGCACAGAACAGACCGGCACCCGATGATGAATTTCTGGTAACCGCCCGGGTAAACGGTGTGGTCTCGGTGTTTTCTGATCGAATTTTATCTGGCAGAGAAACCCGCAAAGATGAACCATTGCTTACCATTTCCGGGAAGGGTCTGGCTATCGGGAACCTGTCGGTCCATTATGCGGAGGCCCGGAACAATTTCGAAAAGGCAAAAAGTGATTATGAGAGAATATCGGAACTTGCCAATGACAAAATTATGTCAGAGAAAGACCTCCTCGAAGCCAGAAACAAGTATGAAAATACAAAAGTTGTTTTTGAAAACCTGGAAAAGAACTTTTCTCTTGACGGGCAGACGGTTAAAAGTCCGGTGGACGGATTTATCAGTCAGGTTTTCGTGCACAATGGCCAATATGTGGAAGCGGGCCAGCCTTTGATCAGAATAATACAAAATATTAAGATGGTATTGTATGCGGAGGTACAGCAAAAATTCGCACCTGTATTAAGTAAGGTCGTTACTGCCAATATCAGGACGCTGCCTGGCGGCAATACCTACCGGCTGGATGATTTGAGGGGCAGGATCCTTTCTTATGGCCGAAATGCAAATTCAGATAATTTTCTTCTTCCGGTCAGCCTTTTAATAGAAACGAATGGAGAATTTGTATCAGGCGGATTTTCAGAGGTATATTTAATAACAGCAGATTTAAAGCAGGCCATGAGCGTACCAAACACGGCCCTTCTCGAAGAACAGGGAAACTATTTCGTTTTTGTGCAAATAACCCCGGAATTATTTGAAAAGCGGGTAGTGAAAACCGGGGCGACTGAAGGAATAAATACTGAAATTATTGAAGGTATAGGATTCCAGGATCGGATTGTAACAAAAGGAGCTATTTATATCAAACTGGCACAGGCCACAGGCACCCTGGATGCACAATCCGGGCATGTTCATTAAAACAGTGAAATCATGTTGAATAGTATCATAAAATTCTCGCTGAACAATAAGTATTTCATCCTGCTGTGTTCATTATTGCTATTGGTATTTGGACTGAGGACCGCTGTGCAAATGGATGTGGACGTGTTTCCCGACCTGACGGCTCCGACTGTTGTAGTAATGACTGATGCCCATGGAATGGCCTCGGAAGAAGTTGAACGTCTGGTTACTTTACCTATTGAAACTGCCGTGAATGGCGCTACTGATGTCAGAAGGGTCAGATCGGCCTCTTCGCAGGGTTTTTCTTTTGTGTGGGTGGAATTCGACTGGGGAACGGATATTTTCAAAGCCCGGCAGGTTGTAAGTGAAAAACTGATCTGGGTAGCCTCCCTGATGCCGTTAGGTGTCGGCCAGCCTGTACTGGCGCCTCAATCCAGCGTCATGGGTGAAATTTTCTTCATCGGGATGCAAGCCGACAGTACCGACCTGATGGAGCTACGTACAATCGCAGAATGGAACGTAAAACCTGTTATCCTGGCTACAGGTGGTGTTTCCCAGGTCACGATCATCGGGGGCGATTATAAACAATACCAGGTACTGGCCGACCCGGTGAAAATGAAATTTTACAACGTTTCCATGCGTGAGCTCGCACTGGCATGCCGGGGGGTCAGCCAAAACTCGTCAGGTGGAGTGATCAGGCAATTCGGCAACGAATATGTGGTCAGAGGAATAGCGCGAACCTCCGATCCGGATGCAATCGGTCATTCTTTCATCAAATTTGTAAATGGAAAACCGGTCAGGATCAATGATGTGGCTGAAGTTGTCATCGGTAGCGCAGTTAAAATGGGCTATGCCTCTGAAGACGCTAAACCGGCAGTTATCATTTCAATATCCAAGCAGCCTAACATCAATACACTGGACGTCACACGCCGAATAGAGGAGAATATGGCCGGACTGAAAAAAACACTTCCTCCGGATGTCAAATTGGATACTACGATCTTCCGTCAGGCTGATTTTATAGATACTTCGGTAAAAAATGTGCGAAATGCCCTGATCGAAGGCGGTTTTTTCGTCGCTCTGGTGCTGCTGATCTTTCTTGGAAGTTTCCGCACCACGATTATCTCACTTGTCGCAATCCCGTTGTCTTTGCTGGGAGCTGTATTGGTGCTCAAATTTCTCGGCATGAGCATCAATACGATGAGTTTAGGCGGCATGGCGATTGCCATCGGTTCGTTGGTGGATGATGCCATTATCGACGTGGAAAATGTTTACAAGCGGTTAAGGCAAAACCGGTTAAAACCCGCCAGCGAAAGGCAATCCTCATTTACGGTTGTTTTTGAAGCTTCCAGAGAGATCAGGGCCTCCATCTTCAATGCGACATTGATCATCATGGTCGCATTTTTACCTTTGTTCTTTCTTACAGGAATGGAAGGAAAAATGCTGAGACCTTTAGGGATCTCCTTTTTGGTCTCCTTGTTTGTTTCGCTTGTGGTTGCCATGACACTGACGCCTTTAATGGCCCGGATGATGCTTACCAATGAAAGGTACCTTGCCAGGAATGAAAAGGAAAAATGGTTGGTGCGGAAACTGTCCTACTTGTATGAGAAATCCCTGCGCTGGGCTATGGTTCATAAGCGAATCATTGTCTATTTCACCCTGGGGCTGCTTGTCATTTCACTGCTTGTGTTTTCTAGCATGGGGCGGAGTTTCCTTCCTGAATTTAACGAAGGCTCACTGACCTTGTCGGTAGTGACAAAACCCGGCACCTCCCTTGAGGTGAGTAATAGCCTTGGAAATCTTGTCGAAACCGAGTTGTTAAGTCTTCCGGAAGTGACCAGCACAGCGCGCCGGACTGGAAGAGGAGAGCTCGACGAACATTCCCAAACTACCAATAGCGCTGAAATAGACGTCAATTTTATTCTAAAAGACCGGCCACGGAATGAATTCCTGGCCGCGGTCAGGGAATCCCTGGCCGGCATACCAGGGATTGCATTTACCGTAGGCCAACCATTAAGTCACAGGATCGACCATATGTTGTCCGGTACCCGGGCAAATATCGCAATGAAACTTTTCGGCACAGACCTGAATAAGATGTTTGACCTCGGAAATGAAGTCAAAAACGCCATAGAAGGAATCGAGGGCCTGGTGGATGTCAATGTGGAACAACAAATCGAAATACCCCAACTCCAGATCAGGGCAAACCGGGATCTGCTGGCGTCGTATGGAGTAACGCTCGATGAGTTCAATGAATTCATTGAAATCGCTATTGCAGGAGAAAAACAGGCTGATATTTTCGAAGGCCAAAAACGTTTTGACCTTATACTCAGGTTGAACCCGGATTATACACAGTCCATGGAAGGCATCCGTTCAGCCCTTATCGATACCCGGGATGGGGGTAAAGTGCCCCTGGAACATGTGGCAGAAATAGTCTCAGTTACCGGGCCCAGCAGCATCAGCAGGGAAAATGTGCAGCGAAAGGTCGTCATTTCTGCTAATGTCACAGGGCGCAGCTTGCGTAGCGTAGTTCTGGATATTCAAAGGAATGTCGGACAAAAGGTTATGCTGCCTGAAGGTTACCGGATTGAATACGGAGGCCAGTTTGAAAGCGAAGCGTCCGCATCCAGGACCTTATTACTTGCCTCCATACTCGCGATCCTGATCATCTATCTTTTGCTATATCAGGAATTTAAAAATTTTAAGCTTGCAGGGATCATTTTGCTGAATCTGCCGCTGGCGCTGATAGGTGGTGTGTTCGCCATATTTTTTACATCCGGAATGCTTAGCATCCCGGCCATAATCGGCTTCATCACGCTGTTTGGCATTGCTACCCGGAACGGTATATTACTGATTTCCCGCTACCAGCAAATGCGTGAGAAAGGATATGCCATCGAAAACATCATATTCAAAGGATCCCTGGACAGATTGAACCCGATTCTTATGACTGCATTATCCGCAGCGCTTGCGCTGATACCCATGGCTTTGCAGGGAAACCTTCCCGGTAATGAAATTCAAAGCCCAATGGCGAAAGTGATCCTGGGAGGACTTCTCACTTCTACATTATTGAATATCTATATCGTGCCCATCATGTACAGTATGTTGAATCATCGTTCAATTAATAATAATACCAATGAAAACATATAACCTTCTGATATTGATTTTGTTGTGCGCAACCGGCCTCTATAGCCAAACCGGAATGGATGTAGTGATCCTCCAGGTGGAGAAGAACAATACGCTGCTGAATGCCTTGCGTCAGGAAAAAGATGCCCGGTTGGTCGGCAACCGGACAATGCTTTATCCTCCCAATCCCGAAGTGGAATTCAATTATCTTTGGGGCAATCCATCCAACATCAGCGACCGGATTGATCTTTCGGTCACTCAATCGTTTGATTTTCCAACAACTTACACCTTTAAAAAACAGATCGCCCACGCGAAGAATGATCAGGCTGAACTATGGTATGAGCAAAGCAAAAGGAATATCCTGCTGGAAACACGCCTGATCTGTCTTGAAATTATTCATCATAATGCCAGGATAAACGAATTGAAGAGGAGGCTGAAACACGCGCAAAGCATTGAAAATTCGGTCAGAATGAAGTATGAAAAGGGAGAATCGGGTCTGATGGATTGGAATAAGGCCAAACTAACCCTGATGTCCCTGACATCAGAATTTGAACTGGAATCGATCCGGAAACGGAACAACCTTTCAGAGCTGGCCCGTCTGAATGGAAGTATCCCCTTGGACTTTCCGGATAGCACGTATGAAATTATTGTTTTACCGGCAGATTTCGACAACTGGTATGCCGGAATTCAACATCAGATTCCTTATCTCGCCTTGCTCGAGCAACAGGTTTTAATCAGCCGGCAGGAAGAAAAGCTTGCCCAGGCACTGAGCCTTCCCAGGTTTTTTGCCGGTTATATGAGAGAGAGCTCAAAAGGAGATTTGCTGCAGGGCGTTACCGCCGGCCTTACCCTGCCTCTCTGGGAAAATAAAAACGCTGTGAAATACATCCAGCTTCAATCTATGGCTAACCGGGATTACGCCATAGATGCCGGCCTGCAATATTACAATCAGATGAAAGCCCTGTATGAAAAGGCCGTTGGCTTGCAAAATGCCCTGAATGATTTCAAATCATTGATGGAATCCATGAACAATTCCCTGCTTCTGAAGAAGGTATATGATAGTGGCGAGCTTTCCCTCATAGAATACATGCTGGAGCTTTCAGTATACTATGAAAGCATTGACAGGATGCTTGACACCGAACTTGAACTTAATCTGGCGGTGGTAAGATTGAATCAGTTCAAATAGTTTGAGGCCTAAATCGGATAATTTTCCCTATTTTTGAGAAGCGAACTTCTTATGATGAAACTTTCTCATTTTAAACCATCCGAATCCCTGAACAAGGCTTACCGCAAGACCAGCCTCCGCCGCGAGCAGGTCGAAGCTTTTAAAACCGGCTTAAAAAGGTTCTTTAGCCGGGTCAATGAGAAAGAATCGGAAGAGAACCTCAAAAATATCGTCGCCGATTTTCTCAAGGAAGTTTGGTACAGGAATGATTATGAAATCAATACAAAAGACCGGAAAGACCTTGTCATCCATAACGGCAAATCCTCCGCCGATCCGGTCGGGGTTATCATTGAAGTGAAACGGCCGGGCAACAGAGCCGAAATGATATCCTCCGAAAAACCCAACGCCAAAGCCCTTCATGAAATCATCCTCTATTACCTGAAAGAAAGGCTGGATAATGATAACAGCCAGATCAAACACCTGATCGTCACCAATATCTGGGAGTGGTATATTTTCGACGGGGTATGGTTCGAGAAAAATATCTTCCGGAATAAAAAACTGAAAGACGACTATGAAAATTATAAAATCAGCGGCCAGGATACCCGGTTCTTCTACGACGAAATAGCGGCGAAATACCTGGAATCGCTGACCGAGGCTGTCCCATGCACGCTATTTAACCTGAAGGACTATGAAGAATGGGCTTTCAACGCCATTGCCGAAGATGACGTCAAACTGCTCGATTTATACAAGATCTTTTCACCGGAGCATTTACTTACGAAAAGCTTTCTGAACGACAGCAACACGCTGAACCGTGAGTTTTACGCTGAATTGCTGCATATCATCGGCCTGGGCGAGGTGAAGGAAAAAAGCAAGAAGCTGATCGGGCGCAAACCTGCCGGGACCCGGGAAGAGGGATCGATCCTGGAGAACACCATCCATGTCCTGAAAAGCCGGAACCGGCTGGCCTTCCTTTCCAATCCGCAGAAACACGGGGATACGGAAGAGGAAAGGCTGTTCAGCATCGGCCTGGAGCTGGTCATCACCTGGCTGAACCGCATCCTGTTCCTCAAACTGCTCGAAGGACAACTGATCGCTTATCACCGGGGCGATAAGGGGTATGCCTTCCTGAACAACGCCGTTATCGAAGACTTTGACCAGCTGAACGAGCTCTTTTTCGAGGTGCTGGCCATCCCCGAAGAGCAGCGGGTGGACTCAGTCAGGGAGAAATTCGGCAACCTGCCCTACCTGAACAGTTCCCTCTTCGAGGAAAGCGACCTGGAACGGGAGATCATCACGATAACCGAACTGAAAGACAGGCTCGACCTGGAAATCCATCACGCGACGGTGCTGAAGGATACACTCGGAAAAAGAATCGCCGGCCGGAAAAATACCCTGCAATACCTGTTTGAATTCCTGGACGCCTATGATTTTTCCAGCGACAGCAAGGAGGAGATACAGGAGCAGAACAAAACCCTGATCAGCGCGTCGGTGCTGGGCCTGATCTTCGAGAAGATCAACGGTTATAAAGACGGTTCATACTTCACCCCCGGCTTCATCACCATGTACATGTGCCGTGAGACCATCCGGCGCGCGGTGGTGCAGAAGTTCAGGGAAACCAAAGGATGGGCGGTGGAAGAATTCAGCGACCTATATGATAAGATCGGGGATAAAAAGGAGGCCAACGGGATCGTCAACAGCCTGAAGATCTGCGATCCCGCGGTAGGGTCGGGGCATTTCCTGGTGTCGGCGCTGAACGAGATCATCGCCATCAAGAGCGAGCTGAAGATCCTGCTCGACCGTGACGGGAAGACGCTGCGCGATTACCAGGTGGAGGTGGTGAACGACGAGCTGGTGGTTACCGACGACGACGGCCGGTTTTTCCGGTACAACCCGCTGAACGCCGAAAGCAGACGCGTGCAGGAGGCGCTCTTCCACGAAAAGCAGACGATCATCGAAAACTGCCTGTTCGGGGTCGACATCAACCCCAAGTCGGTGATGATCTGCCGATTACGGCTCTGGATCGAGCTGCTCAAAAATGCTTATTACATAAACAACCACCCCCTCTCCGATTTGGAGAGGGGGCAGGGGGTGAGGTTAAACGCACAGAGGCTGGAAACCCTCCCAAACCTCGATATCAACATCAAGTGCGGCAACAGCCTCATCAGCCGCTTTGCCCTCGACGCCGACCTGGGCGAGGCGCTGCGGAAGAGCAAGTGGAACATCGACAGCTACCGGCTGGCGGTGCAGACCTATCGCGGCGCGCAGAACAAGGAGGAGAAGCGGGCGATGGAGAAACTGATCGGCGACATAAAGCGGGATTTCGAAACGGAGGTGACCCGTAACGACAAGCGGCTTTTAAAGCTCAACCGGCTGAAAGGCGAACTCACCCGCCTGACCACCCAGCCCTCCTTTTTCGAGATGACCAAAACCGAGAAAGCCGCCTGGGAAAGGCAGGTGAAAAAGCTCGCCGGCGAAATCACCGCCCTGGAAAAAACGCTGGAGGAGATCCGCAGCAACAAGATCTACGAAAACGCTTTCGAATGGCGCTTCGAGTTCCCCGAAGTGCTCGACGACAACGGGAAATTCACAGGCTTTGACGTGGTGATCGGGAATCCGCCGTATATAAGTTATTATAGCAGACAAGCTGCTTCATTGAGTCAAAACTTTAGAGAATATTTCCTGAATAACTTTGAAGTAGTAGACAACCCTAATGCAAGATATAATTCTTTGCATCTTTTTTTGGAAAAATGTCTAATAATTTGCAAAACCAACTATTACATTTCATTAATTATTGATAAAACATTTCTAAATGAGAAAGCGTATACATCTATCAGAAAACATATAACCGAAAGTTCTATAATTAATGAATTAGCACCTAATTTAAAACAAGTGTTTGAGGGTGTTGTCGATCCGCTTGTAATCAGACTAGAAAAAAAAATACTAGAGAATTATTCCTTTTATATTGTAATAGATGAGCATTTTGACGATTCTCCATTAACCAGAATTCAAATTGATATAGATGAAGTGAAAAAAAACATGGGCTTGGAAATAAGATTTGAATTAATTACATCAAAAATTGATTTTAATAGGATTTTCTCAAATACAAAGAAACTAAAAGAAATCGCTGTATTAAAATCTGGAGCTAATATTGGTGGCCATGAAAATGAATTTATATCTTCAATACAGGAATCTCCTTTATATAAGCCTGTTCTGCGAGGAAGTAAAAATATTGGGAAATATTTCATCAATGATTTTCATCATGAATACATACTTTATGACCACAGTTTACAATTTAAGATTAACGAAATTGAAAAAAATAAAAGAGAAGGACAAAAAAGGAATTTAGTAAAATTAGGCGATGGCCACCTTGATAATCGGTATGAGAAACCTAAACTAATAATTAGACAGTCCTCAACCAAATTCACAGCAACATATGATAACGATGGGTACTATTGTCTTTATGGTTTATTCATAATAAATCAACTTGATACAAGCATCGATTTAAAATATTTACTTGCTCTTCTAAACTCAAAGCTATATTCTTATTACGGCCTAATCAGTAATACAATAATATCCGGCCATAAAAAGCAGCCACAAATAAGAGCTAAAGGTTTAAAAGAGTTACCTGTAAAAAAGATCAAAGAAATAGATCAGGGTCCATTTATTAAATTAGTAGAGCAAATCTTGAATATTAAAAAATCGGATCCCCTTACCGACACCTCAGCACTCGAATCGGAGATTGACCGCTTGATTTACGAGCTATATGGATTAACGGAGGATGAGATCACCATAGTGGAGGGGAACACATGATTATCAAGATTGATAAAAATCCTGTTGAAATTACCGAAAAGATTGATTATTTGAAATGGCGGACAAGGAAATGGAAGGAGAATAGGAATACCAATCTTTATAAAGCATGGTATAAAGAAATGATTTCCAGAAGATATGATAAAATAGCAGAATTGAGATTTCATGATACATGGATTGATTTTGCTAAGGAATTCAGGGATTACAAGTTTGATCAGAAAAGACTTTTCCGTGGACATTCTAATGGAGGAACTCCTGACAATTTTGAATTTTGGGACATCAGATCATCTTTAAACAGAAACCATCCCTCGATTGAATCGGAAGATTTCTTACTACAGTTAAGAAATGGAATCAGAAATATAAACAAGTATTCATATTTTGAGAAATTTCATTCAGCTTCAAACATTAAGGACCTTGATGTTTTCTCATTTTTGCAACATTATGGAATTCCTACACCACTAATTGATTTCTCCTTCGACCCTTTAACTGCATTTTATTTTTCAATTTCCGGAATCCCATTTGAATATGCAACTGGATCTGATAATAGGTTTTTATCCATTTTTGAATTGAATTGTGATGTTCTTATAAATGACTTTCATCTGATATATTTCGATAATGAACTTAACCCATCACTATTTGCTCATAGAGATATGGTTACAGCAATGAATCCCATGACAGAATTTAAGGATTATTCTTTTGCTTCGGGATTAAAAACCGGAATAATCCCACAGGATAAATTATCAAAGGAACTTAATCCGAATTTCACAAAACAAGATGGAGCATTTATCTTTTTAGATATCCCAAATCGAGCTGGTAAAAAGCACGAAGAACATTACAGAAATAAAAATTTAAGAACAATAGCCTCTTTTGAGGATATTCTTTTGGCCATTACTGATAGAAAAGGAATTTCAATAAAACCTTTAACCTTACATTTAATTCCTTACGAATCAATATATCTGGGAAATGATGATGAAATTTTTTCCATGCCTGATGTTGTATTGTTTTATTTAGCCCTGCATAATAAGACAGGATATGATTTATTCGCAGACATCCAGGGATTTAGGTATGATTTTTTATTTAACAATATGAAGCAATACTCCAGAGTATATTCCTTTTTGAGAAAAGATAACTCTCAAATTAGGAACTTCTTAATTAGCAGAGGTTTGATTTAAAACATTTTCAACAAGTAAATCAATAGTCAGATATTACGAAGCTAAAGCCAATGGCCTGAATTGGTCAGTTTAATTTGGTTATATTCTGAAAAGACAATAAGTCCTATTACAAGCCAATGATCAAATTTCTTTACTATCTTTGATTCATGAATAAAATTGGTCATATAGAGATCAACATAGAAGGATTCAGGGGTAACCAGGAATTATCCCCGGATAATTATGATATCCGCGAAATCATGACCATGATAGAAAATGCGGAGAATTTACTGTTCCCATTTGATAAGAAAGATCGCCCGGTTTTAAGCTACAAAATTGAAGAAGGCTCAGTAAAACACATTTTTAAAACTTCCGTACAGTTCATCATCGGATTTAATGCAATTCTTGGGCAGATTTCAACGAGCCAAAGCATTGATTTTTTAGATCAGCCAACTGCAAGAGCATTACAAAATATCCAGGAACTCTCAATGAAAAATGACCTGAATTTTGTAATTACAACCTCTGTTCCCGGATCCAATTCACTTTCAATTAACAAAACTACTCAATTGTTTAAGACAGAATCTCTTTGGATCGATGCGGAGTTTTACTTCTACGGAAAACTCGTCAACGCTGGGGGTAAAGAAAAAGCCAATATTCATATTCTGACCAACGAATTGGGGACACTCAGGATTGATACCCCGATTTCTTTCCTGGAAAAATACGAAGAGAATATCTTGTACAAGACATTTGGGATCAGGGCTATAGGCAAACAACATGTTGAGACCGGTGAAATTGACAGGTCATCGTTAAAATTTTTAGAGTTAATAGATTATCACCCTGGATATGAAGATCAATATCTGAAAACACTCAGGGAAAAAGCAGGTAATTCCTGGTTAAATGAAATCGACCCCGAGCAATATTTGAATGAAATCAGAGGCTATGACGCATGAGGCCGTTCTATTGGACACAAGCTTCTTAGTCACCGAATTGCCGCTAAGAAATCTTCGAATATTACCATTCAATATTCATCATGCAGTAAGGGCCGGAGAGTTTGCAAATATTATTTTTCAAAATAAAGGTGAGCTTAAGTTATCACAAAGAAGCATCATTCCTAATGATACAATGCTTTTTGCCCAGGCTGATATTGAAAATTCTGTTCATTTCTACCTGTCATCCGATCATGAGAGCTTGAAAATCTACGACTTTCTAAAGTCAATTATTTCACCAAGGTTTCAATTTATCGATTTGAAGATTCCTTACCATGAAACCTTTGGGATTCTTGACCTATAATCCTTTCTGCCGTGCCTACGGTACTTGGATTGCAATGAACGCCTTTTTTATCCCACGGACTTCATCCGGGGCTACTATCTTAGGTCCCTATGGGACAATAATTTCCATCTCCCATTTCCCATTTCCCATTTCCCATCACCCATTTCCGATTTTCCGCTGTTAATTCCACAAATTCCGGGATTTTCTGTTTTATTTAAGAAAAAAAGCAAAATAAATGCAAAAAAGCAAAATAAAACTTGCATTTTGTATGTTATATTATATATTTTTGCAAAAGAATTGCCAAAATCGAAAAGCCATGATCCTCTCATTAACAATTTCAAACTTTTTGTCCTTTAAAGATCCGGTGACGTTCAGCTTTGAAGCAACCAGAGACAAGCACCTCGAAGAATACCATGTTGTGGAAATTGTGCCTGGTGTCAGATTGACCAAGCT
The DNA here is from genome assembly GCA_019429045.1 of Bacteroidales bacterium. Classification (GTDB taxonomy): domain Bacteria; phylum Bacteroidota; class Bacteroidia; order Bacteroidales; family JAGOPY01; genus JAGOPY01. The sequence continues at coordinate 14,903 of JAHYJL010000014.1, read as the reverse complement.
TGGTATAGCATACGGAGCCAATGCTTCCGGTAAAAGCAACCTTATACATGCATTTGACTTTCTTAGGGACTTCTTGTTAAAATCGCAAGAAAGCAAAGATGTTCAAACCGGGGCCATTCCCTTTTTACTGAATGATACTTCAAAAGAACTACCATCAGAATTCATACTTAAATTTTACGCGCAAGGGAAAAAACACATTTATTCCCTGAAAATGACACAGAATCATGTGGTTGAGGAATCCTTATTATATTATCCAGGTACTCAGCCGGCAGAATTATTTTCACGAACATTACATCAGAATGTATCAAAACTTTGGTTTAACCCGAAATTAAAAATAAGCATCGCTCTAAAAGAAGAAATAGAAGCCAAGTGCTTAATCAACATGTCGGTCTTTGCAGCCTACAATAAAGTAAATGTTCAAGTGCAGGAAATTGACTTCGTTATATCCTGGATTAAGGAGAAGTACCTGTTCCCTGTGTTACCTGAAGTGAAAAATCTTGAATCCTTCACTGAAGATCTGATTCTGAAAGATAAGAATGTGAAAAATTACATACTGAAATTTTTATATGAAGCAGATTTTAATATAAATGACATTCGGATCGATATAGAGGAACAGCCTGTTAATGAACAGTTTATAAATTGGGCAATCGATAAGGGGCTTCCTGAAGATGAAAAAGAGAGATTAAAAAAAGATAAGACCATTCAAATACTAAATACTCATTTCACACACCGGGTAATGGACAACTCAGGTATGGAGTCGTTTCATAATCTACCTGAATCACTTGAATCTGAGGGAACAATCAGGGCAATGGGCTTATCAGGAGTCATGTACAAACTAATTCAACAAAATGCCTTTGTCGCCATCGACGAAATTGAATCATCCTTTCACCCGAGACTAATTGAATTCTTCATAGAATATTTTATCAAGCAATCATCTTCATCACAGTTATTGGTAACAACCCATTATGATGGATTACTTGAAGAAGAAGATTTATTCAGAAACGATAATATTTGGTTTACAAATAAGAAAGCTGATGGTTCAACAGACCTATACAGTTTAAGCGATTTTAAAGGAGTCAACAGGATTTCATCAATACAAAAAGCATATAAATATGGAAAATTCAGTGCAGTGCCAAATATTTAATTTATCAATATGGGTGGGAGAAAAAGTAAATTTAAAGCCTTACAGCCAGGAATATATATCATAGGAGAAGGCTTGACCGAGCGTTATTATTTCGCTCACATGAAGCGGTTATTAGATTTTCATTTTACAATCAGACCACGTTTTTTTTGTAACAGTTGTATTGACGATTTTGAAAAAACGATCAAAGGACTTCTTCGGGGAGATATCATCGTAATATGCGTTTTCGATGCAGATGTGTCAAAACGAAACGACGAAGAAAACAAGAAGTATAACAGACTGAAAAAGAAATATAATAAGAACAGGAATGTAATTTTATGCGATAGTTATCCGTCTATAGAATATTGGTTTTTAATACATTATAAAGACACTAGTCCTAATTTTACATCTTCAAGAAGTGCAGAAATCGCATTAAGAAAATTCATCAGCAGATATCAGAAAACTGATGAATTTCTAAGAAATGAAAAGTGGGTTAAGGAAATGTCATTTGAATCCGGTAGCCTGGATGCTGCGAAGTCACGAGCAATAAAATACAGTACTGGGAATACCTCTTACTCGAACATCTATAAAGCATTTGATATCCTGGATTAATTTTTTCTGCCGTGCCTACAGTACTTGGATTGCGATGAACGCCTTTTTTATCCCACGGACTTCGTCCGGGGCTACCGTTCTGGCGTCCCGATGGGACTGAAATGAAGAGTTCCTGGTTCCTGGTTCCTGGTTCCTGGTTCCTGGTTCTTGGTTCCTGGTTCTTGGTTCTTGGTTCTTGGTTTGAGCGATAAAGCCAAAAATTTCTTCTCACAGTGAACCCGAAACACGAAACACGAAACCCGAAACACGAAACCCGAAACACGAAACAAGAAACACGAAACCCGAAACAAGAAACAAGAAACAAGAAACAAGAATCACATTGAACATTATTGCATTATTTTCATTTCCTCGACTAGATGCGTGGCGCCGGCGTATTTGTCGATGATGAATAAACAATAGCGGATATCGACGACGATGTTGCGGCACATGTCGGGATCGTACATGATGTCGCTCATGGTTCCTTCCCAGTTGCGGTCGAAGTTCAGGCCGATCAGCTTTCCCTCTGCGTTCAGGACCGGGCTGCCGGAATTACCGCCGGTGGTGTGGTTGGCTGCTGAAAAACAGACACATATCGTACCACCCTGGCCATACATGCCGAAATCGCCCGATTCATGCAGCGCTTTTAACCGCTCCGGGACACGGTAGTCGTATATAGCAGGGTCATCTTTCTCCAGGATGCCGTCCAGGGTGGTCTGGTAGTAATAATAGACCGCATCGCGCGGGTAATAATCGTTTACCACGCCGTACGACACCCGGAGGGTGAAATTGGCGTCGGCCAGCAGCAGCCTGTCCTCCTGCATTTCCAAAATGGCTTTCATGTAAAGCCGCTGCAGGCTGTCCTGGCGGGTGACCAGCCGCTGATGCAGACCGGCATAACTTTCTGCGTATTTTTCAGAGAAGCTGGTCATCACCCGGTAAAACGGGTCCTTTTGAATATGTTTGCTCTTCGAAGGTTTGTAGCCAGCCAGGAAAGCCTTTACACGCTGCTCATCTTTCATGAAAGTATTATCGTATGCCCAGTCGGCAAAAGCGCGGATATCCCCTTTGAATTTGCGGTCAATTTCGAAATAGATATCCGGTAATTCATTGTTGCGGACTGAACTCCTGAAATGCTCCATCATGGCGATGAAGAGCTTTTTATCGGTAGGCCGGTTGTAATCTTTGAAGAAACCGGCAGCGCCGTTCATGAGCCGGTCGACAGCCTTCTGCACCTCTTCGCCGACCGCCGGTTTATCCATTCCGGCCAGGCCCCGATAGCCGGCCGCATATCGGATCATGTCGTGACTCCAGACTGTTTCGGAAAACTGGTCGATCCATGACTGGACCGGCGTCATTTCGGCTACCAATTGCCTGTATGCAGGAAGGATGCCTGTATAACCGGTGCTATTGTTTACCGCCCATTCCGTGAATTCCTTCTCAAAGGCATGTTTTTTGCCCACTGCATCAAACCGGTTCAGCCCCCTGCTCTCCCCTATCCATTTCTTCCAGGCATTGGCCACGCCCTGGTATTTAGAGGCATATTGTATCCTCACTTTCGGATCGGCATCCATATCGGCACCCATGATATCGAGCTTCTTGCGCCGTATCTCAATTTTCTGCGGATTGGAAATATTGGCTATCAACTCGACCATATCGGACGGCAGATATTGGCGCGTAGAAGCGGGATAGCCGAAGACCATCGTAAAGTCGCCCTTATCAACCCCTGCCAGGGATATTTCAAGGGATTCGGCCGGTTTGTAGGGGACATTGCTCTTTGCATATTCTGCCGGCATATTGCTGGAATCGGCATAGATGCGGAAAACGGTAAAATCGCCGGTATGCCGCGGCCACATCCAGTTATCGGTATCGCCGCCGAAGCTCCCGATGGCAAACGGGGGAGCGCCCACCAGGCGGACATCCCGGAAGACCTCGTTCACGTAAAGAAAATACTGGTTACCGGAAAAAAGCGGCCTTATCTCAGCCGAATAATGACTATCCGCCGTTGCTTCCCTGATGATAGCTTTTGCCGCTTCATCGATGGCTTTTTGCCGTTCTGCCTCCGTCATGCCCGGCTTCACCCTGGCCAGCACCCGGTCTGTCACATCTTCCATCCATTTGAGCAGAGTCACCGTCAGCCCGGCATTGGGCAGTTCTTCTTCCTTCGACATGGCCCAGAATCCGTCGGTCAGGTAATCGTGTTCCACGGCGCTGTGCCGCCGGATGCTGCCGCTGCCGCAATGGTGGTTGGTCATCAGCAGGCCTTGGTCCGATACGATAGCGCCGGTACATCCCCGTCCGAACAGCACGATGGCGTCTTTCAGGCTGCTCTGGTTAATACTGTAAATATCCTCCGCGGAGAGGCGCAGGCCCCGTTTGCGCATGTCGTCCAGCTTTTGCTAGCCCAGCAGGCTGGGAATCCACATTCCCTCGTCAGCTAGTGCAAATAATGTTATATGAATTAATAAGAGGGATAGGAGGAGTTTGTTCATAATGTAATTAATGTTTAATGAGTAATGAGTAATGAGTAATGAGTAATGAGTAATGAGTAATGAGTAATGAGTAATGAGTAATGAGTAATGTTTGATGCGTAATTAGTTAATTACTCATTAAACATTACCTGATCGCAATCGTTTCGATTTCCACCAGCGCTCCAAGGGGCAGCCTCACCACGCCATAGGCGGCGCGGGCGGGTGATTCCTCAGGATAGTAACGGCTGTAAACTTCGTTCATAGCGGCGAAATTGTCCATATCGTCGAGCAGGCAGGTAGATTTGACCACGTTCTTGTAATCATATCCTGCCGCTTTCAGGATAACGCCGACGTTTTTCAGGACCTGATCGGTCTGTTCCCTGATGCCTCCTTCCACGATCTTGCCGGTAGCCGGGTCGATCGGTATCTGGCCGGAGATAAATAGCATGCCATTGGCTTCGACGGCCTGGCTGTAAGGCCCCACTGCCTTGGGGGCCTGATCCGTGTGGATAATTCTTTTCATAGCTTTTAATTTTACCCACCCCCTTTAGTTGTGGGTTATTTCTGCAAATATCTTAATAATCCCTGAAATCTTTCTTCTTTGTCAGTTTCATGTCCTGCAAAATGGATGCCTTGGCGTTGATGCTGAAGTTCCAGCTCTGGCGGTAACCCGACGGTATCCAGTTGAAACGCATCTCCCAGCAGTGCAGGTCGCGGTAAACACTGATGGATGTGTATGATAGGTCGTTGCTGACGAAGTCCCACCCGGTAGCAAACCCCACTTTCCATTTGGAGGTGATGCTCACATTCCCGCTCAACCCCAGGGTTTGGATTATATTGTCCGTTCGCTCGTATTCCTGGTATGGATAACGGTGCACAACACCATACGAGAATGAATAGCTGATAGTCAGATCCCAGGGTATGGACCAGTCGATATATTCATCCGGGTTCATCCTGATCTCTTCCAGTTCTCCTTCGGTGGCCTGGGGAGATGACCTGGGGGGCGGCTCTTTCTTGTTTCCAAAATCGGTTGAGTTCAGCCGCCAGTTCATACTAACGGACCAGTTGGTCTGCTTTAACCGCAACAGCTTACGGTTGACCTCCCATTCGGTCTGGTTCAGGTTCCGCGTACCGGTGGAATCAAGGATATAGGGATCAAACTCACTCCTGTATGTAAGGTCGATATTCTTAAACAGCCGGGTACGGCCGGATAATGACAATGGCGACCAGCGCAGCGAATCCCGGGCAAAATCATAAGATAAATTTACGACGAATTGGTCGATAAGGCTCACTTTCCTGGTCCCGGTAATGGTGTCCTTTCTGGACCTGACCTTCATTTCAAGGTTATTCGTGAGGTTTACATTCACCCGGCCAGAAGTACCGGACCCCGGCGCACCGAAAAGAGCTCCTTCGAATTTTGAATACCTGATCTCCTGGCCATTCTGATCGTAATAACTGTCATAATATCCCCAGAAATCGCTGCTGAAATCGGGATTATAGGAAAACGATACCGTTGGGGTCAGCACGTGCCGGATGGCGTTGACCGGGAATTTCGGGCCAAACTGCAACAAACCGTAAACTTTTGTCGATAGCGAGGACGAAAAACCGAAATCAAAAATATTATGGAAGCCCTGAAGGGTGTCCTTTGCAAGGTATCCCACGACCGGCTCACTACCGGTGAAAAGGGTATCGTTCGACCAGTATTTGCGGTAAGATTCAAAGTACATCCGGTCGGTCAGGTTCAGTGTATTCGTCCAGGTAAGGTGTTTCATCAGCTTGATGGGGCTCGAAATGGGCATTGTGTGCCGGATGCCGTTTTTCATTTCCCGCAGCGACTTCTCGGAAAAGAACAGAGAATCTGTCGTCGACAATGTATTCCTGGCATTCATGTTATAATTGGTGGTGATATTATGATACCACCGGGTCCGGCCTACCCTGTTGGAGGAGCTAAAGGGGTTGAAGCGGTTTACCGAGAAGGATACCTCCGGAAACGTGACATTGACTACATGGGTCAGTGTATTTTGATCATGCGAAGCATTTAAGGTAAGAAAATATTTTCCTGCAAAGTTGGTCTGGTATGCTATGCTCGACCGGAAGGTATTGGACAGGTAATCCTGAGCAGAGGTAGAGTTATACCGGTTATAGGTGGATGTGACGATGTTCACATCTGCGCTGAAATTACTCCTGGGCCTGGCCTTGGGGTCTCGCCGGTGAGACCACCGGATGGCATAATTAGGCCTTTTGGTATAACCGGGGGTTTCTTTCACCCCGGTAATGGTGGTGGCAAAATTAAGGTTTACCTCACCGGTGTATTTATATCGTTTTTTATAACGGAATGTAGGGCGAATAGCCCAGCTTCCGCCGGTATAGATATCACCCACCACCCTGGCATCCATCCGATCGTTGATATACAGGTAATACCCACCATTTTCAAAGGAAAAACCCAGTGCCTGGACTTCTCCGAATGTGGGGATGAGGATCCCCGACCGCTGCCCCTGTTTATTGGGAAACCATCCGAACGGGATCAGCAACGGTGTCGGCACCTCTTCAATCGTCAGGTATGCCGGGCCGGTAACGATTCTCTTTTTCGATATGATCCTGGACTTGTTGTACCTGAATTCAAAATGGGGATGCTCCTCCAGATTACAGGTTGTATAAGACCCTTTCGAGACATTGAAGATATCCTCATCCACCTTTTTTACCCTTTTCCCGTGCAAAAAACCATATCCATCCTCTGTAATCACATGATTGATAAATCCCTTTTCCGTCTTGTAATTGTAGCGCATGACCTTGGCTTTAAAACTCTGGTCGCCTTGCGTAAAAACGGGATCTCCCACTATCTTACCGGTTGAATCGGGCAGCCCCGAGGCATACAACTCATTCCCGGGCAGATCGATCTCAATATAAGCCGCTTTCAGGTCCAGGTCTTTATAAGTAATATGGGCATTGCCGATCAGGTAAACCTTCTGGCTCTCATGGGCAAACCGGATAGTATCAGCTGCCTGGTAAACTACTTTGGCATCCAGAGCACTGGAGGAACGCCTGACCACAGCCACAGGTACCATGGTATCCGGTGATGCGCTCTGGATTGTGTCCGGGATGTAAGAAAAATCAAGGCTGCCGGCGTCAGCACTGGCTGAGAGGATCAGGATGCAGGTAATTATGGAATAAAGTCTTAACAAGTGGCCTGTTAATAATTTGCGCAGTCAGATAATGTTGCCGGTGAAATATCACGCTAAATTTGTATAATAACGATGATTTGAGCAAATATTGCGGATATTTTACCGTTTTTCAAATCAAAGATATTCAAACTAATGTTTGTGATGAATCTCTTCCGGTCTTTTTTACTGATACTGCTTTCGCTGATCATTGCAAGCGGTGCGGTACATTCTCAATATCAGGTCCGCCGGGTGGTCATTGACGCGGGGCATGGCGGCAGGGATCCGGGAGCTGTCGGGAAACATTCGAAAGAAAAGGACATTGTCCTGGCCATAGCCCTTAAGACAGGTGAATATATCGAGAAGTACCTTCCTGACGTGGAGGTGATCTATACCCGCAAAACGGATGTGTTCGTGGAGTTGCACCGGCGCGCCAAAATAGCCAATGACGCCAAAGCCGACCTGTTTATCTCCATCCATTGCAATGCAGCCAAATCCTATGCTGTATACGGAACGGAGACGTTCGTCATGGGGCTTCATAAAAGCGACGCCAATCTGGAGGTGGCCAAACTGGAAAATGCGGCTATCCTGAAAGAGGAAAACTACGCCGATATCTACGATGGTTTTGATCCCAACCAGGACGAGGATTACATCACCCTGACCATGTTTCAGAATGCTTTCCTGGAGCAGAGCACCATCCTGGCCGATGAGATCCAGCGGCAGTTCAGGGAACGGGTCAAGCGAAAGGATAGGGGGGTGTTCCAGGCAGGGTTCCTGGTTTTATATCATACGACGATGCCGGGTGTGCTGGTGGAGGCTGGTTTTATCACCAATGGAAGCGACGAACGCTTCCTCATTTCATCGGATGGGCAGGTCTATATTGCTTCGGCCATATACCGGGCGGTGAAGTCTTACAAGGAAGAAATGGAAAGAAAAGACAACAAAGCGCAACAGATTGTCAGGGAATCCGTAAAAGACACCGTGGTTGCCAGCCTCCCGGAAGTGTTTTTCAGGGTGCAGTTCACTTCGTCAAAATCACCCGTTACATTCCGGGAAAAGAAATACAGGGATATTCCGGATATTAAGGAATACAGGCAGGATAGCTGGTACAGGTACTCCAGCGGTAATTTTAAAACTTATGATGAGGCGGTTAAACACCAAAAATTTTTACGGGAGAACAAGAAATTTAAAGATGCCTTTATCATATGCTTTGCAGGAAATGAACGCATTTCTGTCGAAGAAGCAAGAAAACTGACAAAAAATTAATATATTTGTTGGAATAAAAGCACATGGCTTTGAGAATAACCAAGGAATTCAAGATCGGTTTCATATTCATCCTGGCTGCTTTTCTGCTGGTTTGGGGATTCAGTTTTTTGAAAAAGCAGAATGTCTTTTTCAATGAAAGGGTCATGTATGCCGTGTACCAGAATGTCAGCGGTCTTGAAACATCGGGACCAATTTTTATCAATGGGGTGAAAGTGGGACAGATCGGAAAAGTCTATTTCGACCCTAATATGAGCGGAGAGATCATAGTCAGGCTCATCTTAACTCATAATTTTCCCATCCCATCCAATTCAGTCGCCCAGATTTTCAGTGTAGATCTGATGGGATCAAAAGCAGTCGACATCATTTTGGGTTCCAGTGAGTTGATGGCGCAGAACGGGGATACCTTGCTGAGTGATGTTGAAGCGAGCCTGAAGGATGCCGTGAACCAGCAGATCCTGCCCCTGAAGCTAAAGGCAGAAGATTTGTTATCGTCCCTTGACACCATGGTCGTTGCCATACAGGATGTTTTCAACAAAGATATCCGGGAAGACCTCACAGCCAGCATCAGGAGCATCCGGCAAACTTTCAAAAACCTGGAAAGCACTACCCAAAGCCTCGACACCCTGGTCCTGACGCAATCCAGCCGGTTGGCCAGCATCATTTACAATATCGACATGATCACCCGGAATCTGAGTAACAACAGCCAGGAAATCGATCGGGTGTTGAATAACCTGGCTTCTATTTCTGATACGCTTGCACAGGCAAATATTTCAGGTATCTTCCAGAATATAAACACAACAGTCAATAACCTGGCCGTGATCCTTGAAAAGGTGGAACAGGGACAGGGAACACTGGGGATGCTGATCCAGGATGACAAGTTGTATAAAGAGCTGGAGAAATCGGCCTACGAACTGAACAGGCTGATGGAAGATATCCGGCTTAATCCCAAGCGTTACGTCAGGTTCTCGGTCTTCTGATCAATCCTGCCGCCAGATATATATTGCCGATTTATCTGCCGGCCGGTGGTCTTCCATCCAGATAAAATCGCGCAAGATCAGGTCCGGTGCCGGTAGTTCATCTTCAGGGAATATAGTGGCATCGGGCTGGCCTATGTAATAAGTATCCTTGATTTTATTATCCTCCACCCTGATGATCATGGCGCTCGAAATGCTCTTGTTAATCCCGATCAACTCTTTTGAATCTTCCCTCACAAAATAGAGCGTTTCGGCATTCCCCTCCACCCTGATGCGGAATAACTTGTTATCGTGGAAGTAGGCCGTCATGTGCTTTCCTTTGATCTGGTTGAAGGTGTCGGTGCTGTCGCGTGAAATGATAAAAGCCATATTGTAAAGGACCATCGAATCGATCCGGTTATGGCTGAGATGAATCCAGATGGAATCTGCCGTCATCTGATTTTCATCAGACCACAGGACCGGATTTTTCAACATGGCAATTACCGAATCCTGCACCCGGTATACCAGCGAGTCGCTCATCCCCTGCAAATCTTCCCTGTAAAACTTCATCCGGTGGTAGGCAAAAATAGTTTTGGCCTTATTTGCCGTATCCAGCACCATGATAAAGCTGTCGGCATGCATGAAAAGGGTGTCCATATTCTCGATCAAAATGGCACGGGCAGAGTCGGTCAGATAGGAATACCTATCCTTTCTGAAAAATTCAGAAACTCCGCCCTCCACTATGATATCCTGGACCGTATCCTTCATCCAAACATTTCCCAGCGCTTTCCCATACTCCCTTTCCCGGTCGTAATAAATCCAATCTCCTTTTAATACCTGTTCCAGGTGGGTAATCCGGTTGTTTTTCGTAAGTTCTGACTGATTGGTCCGGGTATCATACCATCCCTCTTCGGAATAAATATGGTTCTCTTCACCGATTATATCCGTCGGCCCTTCGATATATACAATCTCTGTTTCAGTATTATAGCGCATCGTATCGGCATACATCGTGTAGTCAGGATTGACAACGACCACAGAGTCCTTAAAAAAGAACTCCTTCATCCGGGTATAATAGCGGCCAATCTTGCTGGTCAGTACATTGTCCTCGCTGATGATCTTTCCACCAGTAAAATAATAGGCAATGGCCTGGTTCCGGTCGTATTCCAGGTGATCGGTATATAGTGTGGCATGCTGATCGGTCATGGTCACGTTGCTATCGAGGATGGCGATCCGGGTATTTCCGTTATAGAACAGGAAATCGCCATAAACATGGACCGAATCGTCATAATCAATGTGAACATTCCCGGTTGCCCGCATATTATTCTCAAAATCGAGGATGGCCGTATCGCAGTAAAAAAGGGTGTTGTCCTGCCGTAAGATGGCATTGCCGATGAGCTTCCGTATCGTTCCTTCTTTCACCTTATCCACCCTGAGCAAGTCGGCATTCTCAATGGAAACCCGCGTGACGCCCTGGGCTCTGACCGATGGTGCCAGGATTGGCAGACAGGCAAACAGCGCGAGTCCGGCTGCGGCTGCCTTTGCCTTTAGATATCTTCTGTCATGAAGCATCCGGCGATTTAATGTTAACCTCCGTTCCGTCGGTCACCTGGTTATAACCCTTTACCACAACCTGCTGGCCCTCAGTAAGTCCACTGTTAATCATGGTATTGTCCAGGTAGGATTTTCCCGGCTCGACATAAACCTTGTTTACCAGGCTTTTCCCATTATTTTCCCTGATAATATACACATATGAGCCTGTAATATCCTGCTTGATCAGTCCTGATGGAATGACCAGCGCCGAATCGGCAGAAAAATCGTTGATATGCAGAACTGACAGGATATTCGGCTTAAGCATGCCATCGGGGTTTTTCAGTTTCACCTGAACGGTGAAGGTACGGTTGTTGGGATTGATCACGTTCCCCTTGCGGTAAATCGGCGCCTCCAGGGTCATTCCGGGATATACGGGGAACTCCACTGTGACTGTTTCACCTTCCTTTACCTGGGCCAGGTATCGCTCGGCCACATCGGCATTGATATAGATTTCTTCCAGGTTGACAATCTGCATCAGCTGAAACCCGGGCATGGCCAATTCCCCTTTCTTGTGGAATATCCTGTCAACGATACCACTGACAGGTGACCGGATGATCGACAGATCGAGCTGGGCCTTCAGGGTGGTAAGCCGCTGTTCCAGCGATTCCTTGTTATTGCGGACGCTGAGGTATTCCACTTCGGACCCGATTCCTTTCTCCCACAACCGTTGCTGTTTTTCGAATAAAGTGGTTGCCAGGTCCAGCGATGATTGCACCTCGGCAATGCTGCTTTCGGTCACTTCCGTGCTAAGCCTGGCCAGCAGGCGTCCTTTCTCAACATAATCGCCCTCTTTCACATAGATGTCCCGTAACTGCCCGCTGACCTCAGGGGATATGAATGCCTCACTGACCGCTTCAGCCGTGCCACTGACCAATATGTAATGCCTGAAAGGCTGATACGATAACTCCATCACCTCCACGGGAACCCTGCCGGCACTAAGATCAGCCTCATTTAAGACAGCAAGCTTCTTTTCCAGTTCGGCGATCTTTTGATTGATCAGATCCGCTTCCTTCTTGTAGGAAGATATCTGGTCCCTGATCGACTGTTCCGATTCCTTATTGCTGCAGGAGGATATTGAAAATATGGTCAGGGCAATAACGGCAATCCGGAATAATTTCTTCATTTTTATTCTTGTTTGGTTTTCTTGCAATCTGATTAATAAGATCAGTACTTCCCCAGGACTTTATCAAGCCTGTTCTTTGCATCAAGCAGGTAAAGAACGGTTTGAAAATACTTTCGCTCGGCATCGAAGAACTGGTTGTGCTGCTGGGTCAGTTCCACGCTGCCGGCCAGGCCTTCATTATACTTCACCAATGTCCTTTCGTAGATATTCCTGGATAATTGAACGTTTTGTTTTTCACGCATAAAATTTTCAAGTGCTGTGCGAAAATCAAGCCCGGCCTGGGTGACCGTGAGCATTAAACCCTCAGACACCTGGGATTTTGTATTCCTGATCTTTTCCAGGTCTATTTTGGCCTGGCTAACCCTGTGCCTTCTCATACCGCTGGAAAAAATGGGCACCTGCATCGACACCCCGGCAATGGAGGTCAGAAACCACGGTTCATCCATATCAAAAAAAGTGAAAGTATCACGCTGGGCATTTTCCTGCAAGAACAAAAACCCCTTCAGGCTGGGATAATAGGCAGCCCTTTCATTCTGGAGGCCCAGCACCTTGATTTGTTCCTGGCTGCTGATAAGGCGATAGCTCACATTGTTTTCAAGGTTGAATGATTCCTCCAGTATGGCCTCAATGGCGGCCTGTTCAATCACATCATCGAGTGATTCGGTAAGGATGACCCTCTTATCCAGTTCAATTCCCATCTGATAGTTTAGCAGTTTATACCCGATTTCGTTCTGCCTTTTTAACGAATTGATCGAATTCTGGATGTCTGTAACGGTAAGGGTTAACTGGTCATAATCCGTCAGCTCCACGAAACCCTCTTTGAGTAATTCGCCGGTTTCGTAGCGAAGCTTTTGCAAAACGGACAGGGTTGAGTCAAGCACGTGCAGGGCTTCTTCGCCGACCAGGATGTTGTAATATGTCTGGGAAACCGTTTCGATAATATCCTCTTTGGTTTTTTCCAGATTTTCCTCTGATAACTGCTCAGAAATTTTGGCATATTGAAGGCCGATGAAGTAGCGGCCATCAAATATGAGCTGGTTCAGGGTCACACCGGCAGTGAAATTGTTTTTGGTGCCGAACTGCACTTCAATGTATTCGCCTGGCTGGCCGAAGAATTCCCCTGGGATCAGGGAGGTTGGAAGCGCTATGTAATAATTATAATCCAATGACGCATCGATCTGAGGAAAACCGTACGCGAGGTTTTCTTTCACCTTACTCCGGGCCATTTCCAGATCGAATTGTGAATTTTTCACATCATAGCTGTTTGTCACGGCGAATTCCCTTGCCTCCTTCAGGTTGAAAGAAAGATCCTGGGCTGCTGTACCTGACGCAAAAACAATAAAACAAAATAAAGTTATAATCCTGGTTAATAATACTTTAGCCATTAGCCATTGAGTTTTAAGGTCTTTTTAAGGTCCATCAGCAAATCTCAGGCAAAATAGAGCTGAATAATTTCTCTCTTCTGATGTTCATAATAGGCAAGTCCTTCGGAAGTGGAAATCCCCCGGATGAAATGGTCGAACATTGCATCGAAAATAGTCTCGAAAGAAAACTGCTCCGGCGGGAAAAAATCGGGATTATGCAAATCGATAAGGCGACCGAGATAAATGCGGGCCACCAACTCGGCGCTGAGATCATCACGGTACATGCCCTGGCTGATGCCTGTGGCCATGTTGCGCTGGATCTTGCTAAAGATAAAATCCCGGCGAAGTATGAAATGCGCCTGGTATATTCCCGGGAAGTGCTTTTTCAAGGCAAAGGTTACAGAGGGGGAAACGTCTTTGAACTTCCCTGCAATTTCCTTGCTGACAGTGAGCAGGGCATCAATGGCATTCATTCCTTCAAAAACGTGCATGCTGAAAATTTCCTCAAACCTCTCCCGTTCAAATTCAAGGGCTTTTTCAACAAGTATTTCCTCACTGGAAACATGCGCCATCAATACTTCAGTCGGTATTCCGGTTCCTTTTGAGATCTCTGCAAAGCTGATAACAGCCTTGCCATTCATGGTCCAGAGGTAATCCCTGAATTTTTCGATAACCTGGCGAAAATCCAATTCCATTTCGGGTTTTGTAAAGCGGTGCAAAATTAATCTTTTAAGAATACGAAACAAAGTAAACGCAAAGTGTTTCCTTAAATTTAACCAAAGTTTAATGCAATTATTGTGCCGACTCCGGATTATCTTGTCAGGACGATCTTCTGGTGCATGACTTTGTCGCCGCTGACCAGTGAAAAATAATAAATACCGGGTGCATAATTCCCGGCTGATGCATTGAATTGGTAGGTATATTTACCGGCGGGCTGGTTCGGGTTGTTCTCGATCACCTCCACAATGCGGCCCAGCTGGTCGTAAACGGCCAGGAAAACCGGTGCGGCCGATCGCAGCCTGTAAGAAAGCCATGCCGTTTCAGTGAATGGATTGGGGTAGCTTGTCAGGGTGCTGAAAGGAGTCGTTGATTCCGGCGTTTCTTCAACACCGACCATGTCGGGATCGACGATGGCAGTCCAAATACTGAGCTGGTTGTTATGCAGGCGGGTCCATACCGGCCGGATGACATTATCGTGGGCCACAATATTGTTATAATCGCCGAAAAAGATATTGGGAACGGGCCAGAAAGGTTCTTCGCTGACCAGGAA
>JAHYJL010000013.1 GCA_019429045.1 Bacteroidales bacterium | reverse complement strand
GGGTTAACCCGTCGGTTTAATGTTTGGAATTATGTCGTGCCAAACCGACGGGTTAACCCGTCGGTTTAATGTCTGGATTTGGGTCGTGCTCCAACGATTAAAGCCGTTGGTTCCGAGCATGTTACAAAGGTTGCAACCGACGGCTTCAGTCGTCGGACTACAAAAGAAAGGGGGCGTCTCAAAATCCTATGCAACCGACGGGTTAACCCGTCGGTTTAATGTTTGGATTTGGGTCGTGCTCCAACGACTAAAGCCGTTGGTTCCGAGCATGTTACAAAGGTTGCAACCGACGGCTTCAGTCGTCGGACTACAAAAGAAAGGGGGCGTCTCAAAATCCTATGCAACCGACGGGTTAACCCGTCGGTTTAATGTCTGGATTTGGGTCGTGCTCCAACGATTAAAGCCGTTGGTTCCGAGCATGTTACAAAGGTTGCAACCGACGGCTTCAGTCGTCGGACTACAATAGAAAGGGGGCATCTCAAAAGCCTATGCAACCGACGGGTTAACCCGTCGGTTTAATGTCTGGAATTATGTCGTGCCAAAATCCTATGCAACCGACGGGTTAACCCGTCGGTTTAATGTCTGGAATTATGTCGTGCTCCAACGACTAAAGCCGTTGGTTCCGAGCATGTTACAAAAGTTGCAACCGACGGCTTCAGTCGTCGGACTACAAAAGAAAGGGGGCGTCTCAAAAGCCTATGCAACCGACGGATGCAACCGACGGGTTAACCCGTCGGTTTAATGTTTGGAACACTTTTGGGACATCCTTCTCTGCGGTGAATTATTTTTTACATAATTTAGTGGGGTAATTAACAGATAAATTTTATGAAATCATTAGGCATTTTATTTTTAACGATAATTATAATATCCGCGTACTCCCAGGAAATTATAACCGGGTAATGGCCTATGAACTGCAATGAAATTCATTCCAAAACAAATCATATGAAAACCAAAACCAAACTGATCGTAATGGCTGTGATCATCATGGCCGGAATCACAACGCATTGTACAAGGACCGTAAAAGAAGGAGGCCCCATGCCGTTGAGCAGCATCGATGAAGCATCGAAAAACCAGGTTATACTGGCATTAAAGGAAAAATACGGAGATGACCAGGCATTCAGGATTGAGCGGGGGGTTAGCCAGGCGGCCGGTTTCTGGAACGACAGCGACGGCACCATGGAAGATTTCAAGACCTTTTGCATGGAGCGTTTTATCGCTGATGAAGATGAACTGGCGCTCGTTTTCAACCGCCTTTCCGCCGCGCTGGAGTCCCTGTTCGGCAGTTACAACAAGATCAGCGTCGACCTGAAAATCCCGATCCATGTGCCCATCGGCCCGATCCTCCCGGTGGACGAGATTCTTGGCGGCTACAGCCCGGGGGCGCACTTTGCCGATGATATGTTCGGCAACAAGCTGGCTTTCATTGTGCTGTTGAATTTCCCGTTCTACAGCCTGGATGAGAAGATTGAACTGGGCGATGACTGGAACCGCCGGCAATGGGCCTATGCGCGAATGGGCGAGCTGTTTACCTCCCGCACCCCGGCCGCACTGAACCAGCAGGTGTCGCGAACGCTGACCGACGCCGACAACTACATCACGGATTATAACATCTACATGGGCAGGTTGCGGGATCATGATAACCGGCAGCTGTTCCCGGACGATATGCGCCTGATCTCCCACTGGGGCATCCGGGATGAACTGAAATCAAACTATAGCGCGCCGGAAGGGTTTGAAAAGCAAAAAATGATCTACGAGGTCATGCTCCGGATCATCCGGCAGGAGATCCCCCAGGACGTGATCAACAATGACGCGCCGACCTGGAACCCGTTCACCAATGAAGTCTTTAAGGACAGTGAAAAAGCGGCGGGCGAACGGGAGCCCGATACCCGCTACCAGGTGCTGCTCGACAATTTCAGGGTTCTGTACGCCACCGATCCCTATCAGCCGTTCTATCCGACCTGCATTCAACGGGCGTTTGACAAAAATATGGAGATTCCCCAACGGGAAGTGGAGGAACTGTTTATGGCCCTGGCCTCTTCGCCGGAGGTGAAAATGGCCGGAGAATTGATCAGTTTGCGCCTGGGGCGGCCCCTGGAGCCTTTCGATATTTGGTACGACGGGTTCAAAGCGCGCAGCACGATGAATGAAGAGGAGCTGAGCAAGATCACCCGCGCCAGGTACCCGGACAACAAAGCTTTTGAAAAGGATCTCACGAACATCCTGGTGAAACTGGGGTTTAACCGGGATTCGGCTTTGAGCATCACCTCCCGGATCACGGTCGATGCCGCACGGGGGTCGGGGCACGCCTGGGGCGCCGCCATGCGCGGCGAAAAAGCACGGCTGCGCACCCGTATCGGTCCGCAGGGGATGGATTACAAGGGATACAATATCGCTATGCACGAATTCGGCCACAACGTCGAGCAGACTATCTCCCTTTATAATATTGATTATTATATCCTGCAAGGCGTTCCCAACACCGGATTTACCGAAGCCCTCGCCTTTCTTTTCCAGCACCGCGACCTCGAAGTGCTGGGTGTTGGGGAAAAGGACCCGATGGCAGCGCACCTGGCTGCCCTTGATAACCTGTGGTCGAATTACGAGATCATGGGGGTTTCCCTGGTCGATATGCGGGTGTGGAAATGGCTGTATGATAATCCAAACGCAAACGCGGCACAGTTGAAAGAAGCCGTTCTGCGCATTGCTACAGAGGTATGGAACAGCTATTTTGCCCCTGTCTTCGGCGTGGAGGACTCCCCCATTCTCGCTATCTATTCGCACATGATCGATAACCCGCTTTATCTGTCTGCATACCCGGTTGGGCACCTGATCCAGTTCCAGATCGATGAGTATATGGTTGGGAAAAAGCTGGCAGATGAAGTGTACCGGATGTACACCCTGGGCATGATCATACCCCGGGCCTGGATGAAGCAGGCAGTGGGTGAGCCCATCTCCATTGGACCTACTTTGCGCGCCGCACAGGAAGCCGCCGGCGTGGTCCGGTAACAAATTTGCACTCCAGGTGTTCATAAACGAACATTGACTGTAGAATAATGAACGGCTCCCCGTAAGTCATTCATCAATGATAATATTAAAATACTGTAAATCAATCAAATTAAATCATGGCATATTATTCGCTGTTATTTGGCGTTATCTTCTTTCAGTAAATCTTTATTAACCATGAGCATGCAAACCATTAACCAGCAAAGCATTCAAATGAATTTATTCAAAACGGCCCTGGCCTTAGTGTTTTTCTTCGTTTTTCAAGCGGCATCAGCCCAGGAGAAGCAGTGGACTTTGGAAGACTGCATCAATTATGCACTTGACAACAACATAGACATCAAAAAGCAGATGCTGATGGTAGAAAATCAGCGGGCTGTTCTTTTGCAGAGTAAGCTGAATATGCTTCCCAGCCTGAATGCCGGGGCTACGCACGGATACAACTGGGGCCAGACGATCGACAGGTATACCAACCAGTTTGCCACCTCCAGGGTGCAAACCAATAATTTTTATGTAGGCAGCCAGATGAATCTTTTCCAGGGGTTGCAGCAAATCAATACGATAAACCGCACCAGGCTGGAGTCAATGGCTTCCCAATATGACCTGGATATGATGATGGATGATATTTCTATCGCTGTGGCCGGTTTTTACCTCGACATTCTATTCAGCCAGGAATTACTGACCGTCAGCCGTGAGCAGCTTTCGGTGACCCGGCAGCAGGTGAGCCGTTTGGAGAAAATGGTAGCGGCCGGTACGCTGGCCCGGGGCGATTTGCTCAGCATCGAAGCCCAGGCTGCCACCGAAGAGCTGATGGTGGTTGAAGCAGAAAACCGGCTGACTATTGCTTACCTGAGCCTGCAGCAACTGATAGATCATCCCATATCGGCCCAGTTTCGCATCGAAATACCAGTGCTCCGGACGATGGAAGCCCCGCAGATCACATTAATGCCGCAGGATGTATTCCAGGTGGCCCTTATCAGACGTCCGGAGATTAAAAGCGCTGAATTACGTGTCCAAAGCGCTGATAAAGGGATCGCTATCGCAAGGGGATACCAAAGCCCGACTCTGAGCATCAGCGGTTCATGGGCTACCGGTTATTCAGGAGCTGCCAAAGAAGGTTTTGATGCGGTTCCCAGGATTTATGAAAATGCCGGATATGTTCAAGGTACACTCGAACCGGTTGCCCTTGTCGGTACCGAATTCTCCGGATATTCTATAATCCCATGGGGTGACCAGCTTGACAACAATCAAAATAAAAGCCTGGGCCTGACTTTGCAAATACCCATTTTTAACGGCTGGCAGGTCAGAACGGCGATCAACCAGGCCAGGATCCGCAAAGAAGAGGCCGATCTCAGCCTGCAGCAGACCAAGCTGAATCTCGATAAAAAAATCCAGCAGGCTTATGCCGATGCCGTGGCAGCGCTCAAAAACTATAACGCTTCCGAGAAAAAGCTCAAAGCACAGGAGGAGGCTTTCAAATATGCAGAGCAGAAACTCAACGTGGGAATGCTTACCAACGTCGAATATAATGACACCAAGAAAGAGCTTACCCGTGCCGAGTCTGACCTGCTGCAGGCCAAATACCGGTTTATTTACACTACCACAGTCCTGGATTTCTACATGGGAAACCCATTGACGCTGAAATAATGATACGATGGACGATGCAATCATCAAACTGAAAAACATCCACAAATCTTATGGGAACGGCAAGAATCCCCTGCACGTCCTGAAGGGCATTGACCTGAATATTGGCAGGGGGGAACTGGTGTCGATCATGGGTTCTTCCGGTTCAGGCAAATCCACGTTGCTCAATGTGATCGGCATCCTGGACAATCATGACGAGGGAAAATATATGCTGGATGATCTGGAAATCAGGGATCTGACTGAAAAGAAAGCCGCCCGCCTCAGGAATGAAATGATCGGCTTCGTTTTTCAGTCGTTTAACCTGATCTCTTTTAAGAATGCCATGGAAAACGTGGCGCTGCCATTGTATTACAAAGGAATTGGCCGTAAAAAACGAAACCACATTGCCATGGAGATGCTCGAAAAAATGGGACTGTCCGAATGGTGGCACCATCTTCCGAATGAGCTCTCCGGCGGGCAAAAACAGCGAATTGCCATTGCCCGGGCGCTGGTTTCCAACCCCCGGATCATCCTCGCCGACGAGCCCACCGGCGCACTCGACTCCCAGACATCGCTCGAAATGATGGACCTGCTGAAAGAAATCAATGCTACAGGGATTACCATCCTGATCGTCACCCACGAACATGATATCGCCCACTCCACCGATCGCATCATCCACCTGAAGGATGGCATCATTGAACGTAACGAATTGAACGGGAAGAACAAACATCAATATACCCCTGTGGGCGGCTGAATAGCTTCAGCCGCTAACTGATATTTTCAACTGATGGGCATTTTCGACATAGACAAATGGCAGGAGATCTTCGAGACAATGAAGAAGAACAAGCTGCGTACATTCCTTACCGGATTCAGCGTGGCCTGGGGCATTTTCATGCTCATCATCCTGCTGGGGTCGGGATATGGCCTCGAAAATGGCGTCAGGAAAGCCTTTGAAGGAGATGCAACCAATACGATCTGGGTGAATCCCGGACAGACCAGCGTGGCATACAAAGGTTTAAAACCGGGTAGGACAATCCAGTTCACCAATGATGACTATGACAGGGTAAACAATGAAATACCCCATATCGACAAAATATCTGCCAGGATCAACGTCTGGCAGAATAATACCGTTTCTTACCTGAAGGAATACGGGAACTATGATATCATCGGTTGTCATCCCGGTTTTGGCTATTATGAAATGGTAGAGATCGTATCGGGCAGGTTTGTTAACGACAGGGATGTAGATGATTACCGGAAGGTGATCGTGATCAGCACGCTGGTCAGGGATGCTTTGTTCAAGGAGGAAGACCCGATGGGAAAGTTCATCCATGCCAGCGGGATACCTTTCCGGGTGGTGGGCGTGTTTCACGATACCGGTGGCGACCGGGACCTGCAGCGGGTGTATGTTCCCATTTCCACTGCCCAGCGAATCTTTAATTATGGTAACAGAATCTTTAGCCTGGCAATTGTTACCAAAGATATAGATGTTGGCGAAAGCAAGGTCATGACGGATCAGATCCGCCAGACAATGGCACAGGTACACCGGTTTGATCCGGAAGACCAGCGTGCTGTTTACGTATGGAATAACGTGGAACAATTTCAGAAGTTAATAAATCTGTTTGCATCCATCCGGCTGTTCATCTGGATCATCGGGATTGGTACCATTATAGCAGGCGTTGTCGGAGTTAGCAACATTATGATGATCGTGGTCAAGGAGCGGACGCAGGAGATCGGTATCCGCAAATCGATGGGGGCCACACCATGGTCCATCATCAGCCTTATCCTGATGGAATCTGTTCTGATCACCGCTTTTGCCGGCTATATCGGACTAGTGATGGGAGTCGGGCTGCTGGAGCTGGTTTCTCCGATGTTTGAAAATGCCGACACTTTTTTTAAAGATCCGCAGGTTGATATTGCCGTGGCCTTGGGGGCCACAATGGTGATGATCCTGTCGGGCATGCTCGCCGGTTTCGTGCCGGCACGCAAAGCGGCAGCCATCAAACCTATTGAGGCGCTGAGATATGAATAAACAGTAGTAAAGCTGAAATGAGTATCATCGATTACGATAAATGGCAGGAGATCGTCACGGTACTGAAGAAGAATAAACTTCGGACCTTCTTCACCGCTTTTGGGGTGTTCTGGGGCATTTTCCTGCTGGTGATCATGATGGGCTCCGGCAACGGGCTTCGCAACAGCGCGCTTGAAGGATTTGGAAACATGGCCACCAACAGTTTCTTCATGTGGACACAGCGAACCACCATGCCGCATAAAGGTTTCCAACGGGGCCGGTTTTTCAATTTCAGGAACGCCGATACGGAAGCTATCAAACAGAATATCCCGGAAGTGGATAAAATTGCTCCCCGGCTGCAGGCGCGTGGGTTCAGGGGTGGCGGCAACAACGTGATCAGGGGCGAAAGAACAGGGGCATTTGATATTTACGGCGATACACCGCTGTTTTTCGAGATCATGCCCATGATCATCACCAATGGACGGTTTATCAATAAGACCGATGTTGATGAACGGAGGAAGGTCATTGTCATCGGTAACAGGGTTTTCCAGGAGATGTTCAAAGCGGAGGAAGATCCTATCGGAGAATATCTTCAGATCCAGGGGGTCTATTTTAAGGTGGTTGGGGTTGTGAAATCAAAACAGCGGGGACATAATGCAGAGCGGGACGAAGGTTCCATATACATGCCGTTCACAACACTTCAGCAGACTTATAATTATGGGGATATAGTCGGATGGTATTCCATTACGGCAAAGAAAGGCATACCCGCCTCTGAGGTAGAAGCCAAAACAAAGGAATTCATGAAAATCAGGCACCATATTCACCCCGATGACAACCGCGCCATTGGCTCGTGGAATATGGAAAACGAGTTTAACAAGTTCAACAACCTGTTCAATGGGATCACCATCCTGGTCTGGATCGTTGGCATGGGAACCCTGTTTGCCGGGGTGGTGGGCGTTAGCAATATCATGCTGATCGTCGTCAAGGAGCGGACGAAGGAGATCGGTATCCAGCGGGCTATTGGGGCGCCGCCGGCAGCCATCATCAGCCAGATCATTATCGAATCGGTGTTCCTGACCACACTGGCAGGATATGTCGGATTGGTGATTGGCGTCGGGCTGCTTGAATTGGTCAACTATTTACTGGTAACCAGCGGGGTGGAATCGGATATGTTCTCCAATCCCGAAATTAATTTTAATATGGCCATGTCGGCCCTCGGTATCCTGGTTATATCCGGCATTTTGGCCGGCCTGATCCCGGCAAAAAGGGCCGTCAGTATTAAACCGATTGACGCACTTAGAGATGAATAATATGAAAAAAATTCTTAAAATCCTTGCAGCCGTGATTATCCTTTCGGTATTCGTATATACCATCTATTTCCTATACCAGAAATCACAGGCAATGCCCGTATCATTTGAAACCACCAATCCGGTCAGGATGGAGATTGTCAAGAGCACCATGGCCACCGGCTCGGTGATCCCGCGGAAGGAGATCATGATCAAGCCGCAGGTGTCGGGCATCATTGAAGAGCTGTATGTCGAACCCGGCAACATGGTCCGTAAGGGCGACCTGATTGCACGGATCAAGATCATTCCCGACATGGTCAGTCTCAACAATGCGCAATCGCGCCTGAACAGGGCCCGGATTGGACTGGAAGACGCAAAAAAGCAGTATGAACGGCAGCGCGAATTGCTGAACCAGGGAGTCATTGCCCCTGCAGGCTATGAAGTGTATGAACTGGCCTATAAGAATGCCCTCGAAGAGGTGGAGGCCTCCGAAAACAACCTGGAACTCATCAAGGAGGGCCAGACAAAAAGCAGGACGCAGACCACCAATACGCTGGTGCGTTCCACTGCCGACGGCATGGTGCTGGCAGTTCCCGTTGAAATCGGTTATTCGGTCATTGAAAGCAATCCTTTTAACGACGGCACAACCATTGCTTCTATCGCGAATATGGGTGACATGATCTTCCAGGGGAGGATCGATGAAACGGAAGTGGGGAAGATCAGGGAAGGAATGCCCTTGATCCTGACCGTCGGCGCTATTGAAGACGCTTCTTTCGATGCTATACTCGAGCACATTTCCCCCAAGGGCGTGGAGGAGAGCGGCGCTATCCAGTTCGAAATTAAAGCCGATGTCTCGCTGAAAGAAGACCAGTTCATCCGTGCCGGATACAGCGCGAATGCAAAAGTCGTTCTTGACCGGACCGATACTGTCATGGCTATTCCCGAAGCGGTGGTTCAGTTTGAAGGCGATTCGGCTTACGTGGAAGTGGAGACAGCCCCGCAGCAATTCGAGAAAAAATTCATCAAAACCGGATTATCCGACGGTATAAATATTGAGGTTAAAGAAGGCATCAATCTGGAAGACAAAATTAAAAGACCGGGTGCCCAGCTGAAATAGAAAATGCCTGAATGACTGGCAAATGTCACATAATTTGAGTATTTTAGCGACCTGGACACATTAAAAATCAATATTATGACAACAAAAATCCTGTTCTCCATCGTGGTTGCCGGAATGGCTTTTGCCATTTCCTGCCAGCAACCCTCAACTTCAGAAGCTCAAATGGAAAAAGATTATTCCGGTACGGTCACCGGTGAAGACAACCTGGAGCCTGTTGATGCGGAACACGTTGCACAACGCCTGGGCATTTATGCCCCCTTTGCATTGACCGCTGACATCAGTCACCTTTCCGAAAGGGAAAAGCAGATGCTATCTATCATGTTCGATGTGGCCGATATCATGGACGAGTTGTTCTGGATGCAGGCCATGGGACCGAAAGAGCCTTTCCTGGCACGTTTGCAGGATCAGACCGCAAAAGATTTTGCCATGATCAATTATGGTCCGTGGGACCGTCTCGACGGGAACATCCCCTTCATCGCCAACGTGGGGCCTAAACCCAAAGGCGCCAACTTCTACCCGGTTGATATGACCAAAGAGGAATTCGAAGCATTCGACAATCCGGATAAAACGAATCTTTATACATTGATCCGCCGTAAAGATGACGGCAGTCTGCGTGCAGTATGGTATCACCAGGCGTATGAGACACAGCTGAAAAAAGCCTCAGACCTCATCAAAAAGGCTGCCGCACTGGCCGATGATGCAGGCCTGAAAAAATACCTGCAGATGCGGGCTGATGCGCTGCTGACCAGTGATTACCAGCCCAGCGATTTTGCCTGGATGGATATGAAAACGTCCAACATCGACTTTATCGTTGGTCCGATAGAAAACTATGAAGACGGCCTGTTTGGTTACAAAGCTGCTTTTGAGTCATTTATCCTGATCAAGGACCCGGAATGGAGTGCCCGGCTGGAGAAATTTGCTGCCATGCTGCCCGATCTGCAGCGCCAGCTTCCGGTGAAGGATGAATACAAAACCGAGATCCCCGGCATCGATGCCGATCTGAATGCCTATGATGCGGTCTATTATGCGGGCGACTGCAATGCAGGCAGTAAAACCATTGCCATAAACCTTCCCAATGACGAGGAAGTGCATGTACAAAAGGGTTCCCGCAAACTGCAGTTAAAGAACAGCATGCTGGCCAAGTTTGACAAGATCCTGGTTCCGATTTCGGAATTGCTCATCGATCCTGCGCAGCGGAAACATGTGACCTTCAACGCATTTTTTGAAAATACAATGTTCCATGAAGTAGCCCATGCCATGGGAGTGAAAACCACCATCAATAACAAAGGAACTGCCCGCACGGCCCTGAAAGAGATGTACTCCCCCATCGAGGAAGGCAAAGCCGATATCATGGGCCTTTACCTTGTCACTAAACTGTATGAAATGGGCGAACTGACCAGCGGAGAAGTGATGGATAACTACGTTACCTTCATCGCGGGGATATTCCGTTCATCACGCTTCGGCGCCGCCAGCGCACACGGCAAGGCCAACATGATGCGGTTCAATTATTTCTCACAGGAAGGTGCGCTGGTAAGAAATGCTGATGGCACCTACACCGTCGATTTTGAAAAAACCAAAGCCGCCATGGAGAAACTGATGCAGAAGATCATTTATACCCAGGGCGATGGCGATTATGAAGCGGCTAAAGAATGGGTGTTGGCCGAAGGGATCATCAAACCGGCATTGCAGGCCGACCTGGACCGCATCAATGCAGCCAACATCCCGGTGGATGTGGTATTTGAAAAAGGGAAGCCTTTACTCGGATTATAAACAAAACAATATAGCAATTTAACACTTTAACAATGAAAAGAATCGTTTTATTCATTGCCTCATTTGTTCTGCTCTTTGGTTCATCAGTAAAAGCGGACGAAGGCATGTGGCTGCCGATATTTGTTGAGAGGCTCAACTATACCGATATGCAGAAAATGGGCCTGCAGCTCACAGCGGAAGAGATTTACAGCATTAACAATTCCAGCCTGAAAGACGCTATCGTCGGGCTCAGCACCAGCGGTGAACCCGGCGGATACTTCTGCACGGGCGGCATCGTGTCGGACAAAGGGCTGCTTTTTACCAATCATCACTGCGGATATGATATTATCCAGAAACACAGTTCGATTGAGCACGATTACCTGGCCGACGGTTTCTGGGCGATGAGCCTGGAAGAGGAACTGCCGAATGAACGGCTGACGGCAACATTTTTTTTGCGGATGGAAGATGTGACCGACTCGATCATCCCCTTTCTTTCCGATACCATGTCGGCTTCACAGCGATCAGCCAAGATCAGGGAGATCTCCAACAGGCTGAAAAAGAATGCAGATCCCGATAAAAAATACTATGTGAATGTGACCAGCTTTTTCGGAGGTAATGAATATTATATTTTTGTTTATGAAGTGTTCCGCGATGTTCGCCTGGTAGGGGCGCCACCATCGTCCATTGGAAAATACGGCGGCGATACGGATAACTGGATGTGGCCCCGCCATACCGGAGATTTCTCCATTTTCCGCGTCTATACAGCCCCCGACGGCACCCCGGCCGATTATGCAAAAGAAAATGTGCCGCTTGTTCCAAAGCACCATTTGCCCGTCAGCATTGCCGGCGTTGAAAAAGGCGACTTTGCGATGATCTGGGGATATCCCGGTAATACCGACCGTTATATGAGCTCCTACGGTGTGGATTTCCAGGTAAATTACTTCGGACCCAATATCGTCAGGTTACTGGGTGAGCAGCTTGTCATTTGGAAGGAAGACATGAGCGCCGACCGGGAAGTGGGAATAAAATATGCTTCCAAATATGCTTCCAATGCCAACGGCTGGAAATATTATCTCGGTGAACAGAGAGGGCTGAAAAGGTTAAATGTGAAACAGCAGAAAGAAGAGCTGGAAAGCCGTTTTATGCAATGGGTCGCTGAAGATGCGGAGCGCCAGGAAAAATATGGAGGGGTCCTGGAAGGATTGAAATCAGGATATGAACAGATCAGCAGTAAATTCGGACCCTTCATCCTGGGTGTCCTGGGCGCCAATTCACCGGAGATCCTGGGTTTTGCCCAGTCGTTCGGAACCCTTGCGGGATATCTGGAAAACAAGGATAAAACCGGGGCAATCGAAGAAACAGCAGCGGAACTGAGAGAGGTGGCCAGAGAACATTTTAAAAATTACAACACCCCCACCGATCAGAAGGTATTTGCCAGGATGATGGAGATTTATGCCGGCGAAATGCCGGCGGATATGCAACCGCAGGGTTTTAAAGACATGGTGGCAAAATATAAGGGTGATTTTAAATTCATGGCGAAGGATGTATTTGCAAAGTCCTTCCTCTCATCAGAAGCGAAAGTCAATGCTTTCCTGAACAAACCTTCCCACAAAGTTATTTCAAAAGACCCGGCAATAATTCTCAGCAATGAGCTGATGGGATCTATGATTGTATTGGCCGGATCTTACCGGGCGGCCAATGCCGAGATAAGCAAAAACAACAGGCTGTTTATCGCCGGATTGCGTGAAATGATGCCGGACAAGGCATTTTATCCCGATGCCAATTCTACCATGCGGCTTACCTATGGATCGGTACAGGATTACAAGGGCGCCGATGCCGTTTACTATGATTACAAAACACGCCTCAGCGGTGTGATGGAGAAAGAGGACCCGACAAATGAGGAGTTTATTGTCCCTGAAAGATTGAAAGAGTTGTATGCCAAAAAGAATTATGGCAGGTATGGAGCCGGGAATAAGCTTATCGTCAATTTCCTGACTACCAACGATATCACGGGTGGTAATTCGGGAAGTCCTGTCATTAACGGCAGAGGAGAGCTGATCGGCCTGGCTTTCGACGGCAACTGGGAGGCCATGAGCGGGAATATCGCTTATGAACCCGCCCTGCAGCGTACCATTTGCGTCGATTCACGGTATATGTTGTTCATTATCGATAAATATGCCGGCGCGCAGAACCTGATCAATGAAATGACCATCACACCCAGAAGAATTAAGGTTCCTAAAGAAAAGATACTGCAAATCCAAAAAGCGGCAGCAGCTACAAATTAAGCGCTACGCTCACTCTTTCCACCTGGCCGCCAACCGGCGGATGCAACTTGGATATCTTCACCTTTGCCGAGGTGACCGCCGGGTAGTTTGCGGCAATCCGGTCAAGGATGCGACGGGCGATGTGTTCCAGGAGTTTTGAACTGACTGCCATCTCAGCTTTTACAAGCTGGTAGATCTCCTGGTAATTGACGGTCTTCGCCAGGTCATCCGTTTGTTCCGCTTCATGCGTTTCCGTTTCCAGGAAAATATCGACCTCGAAATGCGTCCCGACGAGCTGTTCTTCGCTGAAACAACCGTGATGGGCGAAAAACGCCATCCCTTCTATGGAGATAATTCCCATAATCCTGCATTAGAAATTTTACACTGTATTTGCTGCGATATACACCAGCGCTTTGTCGATCCGGGCCATCACCTCTTCCCTGCCCAGCATTTCACAAATCAGCGCCAGGTCAGGACCGAATGTGGCACCAACAAGGCACAGGCGCAGCGGGCTCATCAACTGGCCCAGCCCAGCGCCCTGTTGCCGGGCAAATGCCTCTGCTTCCGCTTTAATGTTTTCAGCCCGGAATTCGCCCATCTCCAGTATAACATCCCGGAATGCCCTTAACAGGCCCGGCGTCTCTTCCTTCCACTTTTTTCTGACGGTATCCAGGTCCCAGGCAGATGGTGTTTCAAAGAAAAAGTGAGATTGCGTCCAGAAATCGTTCACGAAATCGGAACGCTCCCTGACCAGTTCAACGACGCGTTCGATATAATCAGGATTGCGCCGGATGCCCTTTTCCGCCAATATCTTGCCAAATCTTTGCGTGAGTTCGCCTGTAGGGCAGTTCACCAGGTAATGATGATTGAACCAGCGGGCCTTGGCCGGATCGAAACGTGACCCCGACTTCCCCACCCTTTCCAGGGAGAATTCCCGGAACAACTCATCCATGGAAAAGATCTCCTGTTCGGTGCCCGGGTTCCAGCCGAGCAGCGCCAGCATATTGACCATCGCCTCAGAAAAGTAACCAGCCTCCCGGTACCCGGAAGATATTTCACCGGTGAATGGGTCTTTCCATTCGATGGGAAATACCGGGAAGCCGAGCCGGTCGCCATCGCGCTTGCTGAGTTTGCCCGTGCCTTCAGGCTTCAGGATCAGGGGCAGGTGGGCAAACAACGGCATTTCCCAGCCAAATCCACTGTACAGCAACACATGCAGCGGTAATGAGGGAAGCCATTCCTCTCCCCGGATCACATGCGTAATCTCCATCAAATGGTCGTCAACGACATTCGCCAGATGATAGGTAGGCATGCCGTCCGACTTAAAAAGCACCTTATCATCGAGTGTGGCAGTATGAACGGAAATCTCACCCCTGATGATATCCTGGAATACCAGCGTTTCATTCTCAGGGATCTTGAAACGGATCACAAAGGGGGATCCCGATTTCAGCAATTGCTGCACTTCATCTTCAGGGAGTGCCAGAGAATTTTTGAGATGTACGCGTACCGATGCATCGTAGGTGAAGACCCGCTTTTCTTGTTCAGCTTCTTTTCTCTTCTGTTCCAACTCTTCTGGTGCATCGAAAGCATAATAAGCCTGGCCGCGGGCCAACAGCTCCTCTGCATAATGCCTGTATATCTCTTTCCTGTCCGATTGCCGGTAAGGCGCAAACGGCCCGCCGGCATGAATCCCTTCATCGAACCGGATACCGGCCCATTCCAGCGAAGCTGTGATATACTCTTCCGCACCGGGAACAAAACGATTCTTATCGGTATCTTCGATGCGCAGGATCATCTTCCCACCCGTATGCCTGGCAAATAAGTAATTATACAGCGCCGTTCTCACGCCGCCGATATGCAGCGGCCCTGTGGGACTCGGCGCAAAACGAACCCTTGTTTCTGAAGTTGGTATATTCTCCATGAATTGGTTTCGTGTTTGTTGTTTCTTGTTTCGTGTTTGTTGTTTCTTGTTTCGTGTTTGTTGTTTCTTGTTTCGTGTTTGTTGTTTCGTGTTTCTAATATATTGAGTAATTTAATTCTTTAAACAAGAAACAAAAAACAAAAAACAAGAAACATTTTAATCAATTAATAAGCAATTTTCTATTCCATTCTTCGCTTCCGTTTGTTAGCGAAACAATATACATCCCGCTGCCGATACCGCTGATATCGATACGCTGGCCGCTGTCGGTCACGGTTTGCCTCCTCAGTATGCGGCCCGTCAGGTCCTGTATGGTCAATTCATAAGCGGAAACCGGATCGTGAGAAAGGAAAATATTCACGTAGCCCTTTGCCGGGTTTGGTCCGACGGTGAAATGCACCGGGCTGGAAATTTCCTCGATAACGACCGTCAGGCTGTTCAGCTTGTGCAGGATCCACTGTTTGGGATCCAACACGACCTGTTCTATGGTTCCGCTCAGCGGTACGGTGTAGGATTGAAGATTTTCATCCTGGAATAATAACAAGGTGGTGTCGGTCCCGTCCTGGAAACGTATGTAATAGGGTACCAGCATTTTAAACAGCGTCGTTACGGTTGTCGAGGTCGTCTGAGTGGAGGTAATGTACAGGTTGTTTTCATCCTGGTTCCAGGTGATGTCATAAATGGGAAATCCTTCACCGTAATACCACTGGTCGAAAAAACCGGTGAAATCCTGCCCTGAGATAAATTCGAGCCATTCCCGGAAGTCATCGCCGGTGGCCACCGAATCGCCATATTCTTCAACGAATGTCATGAGGACATCAAAGAAAACATCATCATCCTGCAATTCAAACCGGATCATATGCAGCAGCAAGGACCCTTTGCTGTAGGAAAGCCTGCCGTCGAAGATCCGCCAGATGTTGCCCAGTTCCTCTTCAGGCACATACACGCTGCCGCCGGGCTGGCTTTTTACCTGGTCATGGCGTATCTTCAGCCACAATGAATCATAATAGGGCGTGGTCAGGAAAGAATGGGCCAGGTAATCGGAATAAGTGGCAAACCCTTCGTTGATCCAGATATCGCTCCAGGTAGCGCAGGTCACTTTGTCGCCGAACCACATATGACCGAGCTCATGGGCTACCAGGCCAAACCCGAAACCGCCCATGGTTGACATCGTCTGGTGCTCCATGCCGCCGCCGAGCTGCGTCAGGCAGTGCCCGTATTTCTCATCTATAAATGGGTATAGCCCGAAGAGATCGGAAAACAACTCAATCATGGGCGCCGTCTGGTCTATCCCCGATTTGGTATTGGGCAGGCAGTCGGGATGATTGTAAATGTAATTCTGAATGAAGACCGAATCGTCGGTCCCAGCCGGGTAGGCATAAATGTTATATTCCTGGTAATCAGCCACGGCGAAAGAGATCAGGTAATAGGCAATGGGATAATAGCTTTTCCATTCATAGCGTACTTTCCCGCCCGGCATATTGGTGATACCTGTCAATAAACCTTGCGATCCGGCTTTGTTTTCAGGACTGGTGGTCAGGAATACCCAGACCGAATCAGCCTTGTCGTGCAGGTCCTGCTTGGTCGGCCACCAATCCTTAGCCGCGTATGGTTCCGATAATGTCCAGGTTACGTTTTTCTGATATTGGGTGGAGTAAGCCGTTGATACCCCGGAGAAAAATCCTCCGGTCGGTGGGGTGCCCTGGTAAAATATCTGTACTGAAAACAACTCACCTTGAGATACCGGGACTGATAACGGGACCAATCCAAGATCATTCGCATGCTGGAATGACTTCTGGATACCATTGACGAACAATGAATCTATCGTCATCGATGTCGACAACTCGAAAGCAAACGTATCAAGGGCATTCACCCGTGACGAGGCCTGAATGGTGACATTGCCCGAAATAAATATCGTGTTGTTCTCCACGTTCAGATCCAGAAAATAAAAATGTACATCGTAATGATCCAGCAGATCGCTTCTTACCAGTGGCGAATAATAGGATTTGACATAATTTTCGGCACATTTGGCATGATGGCAGTAATGATCATCCGGTAAAAAGGAAATGTTGAACTGGCTGTTTGCAAAGAGGGCGCTAAACAGGAAAATGCAGCAGAAGAAATAATTTTTCATGAGCCTGTTAAATGAATTAGGGATGGGAGACTGAAAAACAATGCTTAAATTTGTATTGAAGAACAAAGATAATATTTATTTGTTCCTATTCGTTGAGGAAGTAACCCAACGGTATTATCACAGCCAAATGCAGCAGGATCGTTACAACATATTAATTGCCAAGCTGGATGAGTTTATCCGGAAATATTACCGGAACCTGCTGATCAGGGGAGGCATATTTTTCCTGGCGCTGCTGGTGGTCTTCTTCCTTGTCATTATCCTTCTTGAATATTTCGGGCGATTTAATACACATACGCGGGCTGTAATATTTTATACATACATAGCGATCAACGGGCTGATTTTATGGAAACTCGTATTAGTGCCACTGTTCCGCCTGTTCCGGATCGGTAAAGTGATCAGCTATGAAGAGGCGGCGAGAATTATTGGGAGCCATTTTCCGGAGATCAGTGATAAATTACTGAACACCCTGCAGTTAAAAAATCTGCAGGATCAGAAAGCCGGGTATTCTACCGAACTGGTGCACGCCTCCATCGATCAGAAGATTGAAAAACTCAGGCCTGTTCCCTTCGCCCTTGCGATCAATCTCCGGAAAAATGTCAGCTACCTCCGCTATGCCCTGCCGCCCCTGGTGATACTGTTATTGATACTGGCTGTTTCCCCTTCCGTTATCACTGAACCTTCGGAAAGAATTGTCAGGTACCAGTCGGTTTATATTCCCCCTACACCGTTCATTATTCATATTTTGAATGAAAAACTGGAGGCAGTTCAACAGGATGATTTCCTGCTGGAGGTTAAAGCAGAAGGCCCTGAACTGCCCGCTGAGCTGTTCCTTGAAATGGGATCCGTCAGGCATAAGATGGAGCGCATAAGCCCGGTAAATTTCCGGTACCGCTTCAGAAACATTCAGGAAAATAGGCGTTTCCATGTGGTGAACGACCTTTTCAGATCGGAAGGATATGAACTCAGGGTGCTGCCAAAACCCATTGTACTGAGCTTTGATGTGAGCCTGCAGTATCCTGCTTATACTGGTAAATTGAACGAAAAGCTTGAAAACACCGGCGACCTGGTGGTCCCTGCAGGGACCAGGATCAACTGGCGTTTTTATACGCGGGATACAAGGCGGATGTGGTTTCGCTGGCACAATGAAACGCATGAACTGGAGAATGAATCTTCCAATACATTTGCCGTGAATGAAAGGGCCATGAAAAGCGCCACATATTCGGTGTTTTCCGGAAATGAATTCCTGCGCAACAACGATTCGCTGGCTTTTACCATCAGCGTTATTCCCGATAGCTACCCTTCCATTTCGGTCGAACAGGTCAGGGATTCTGTATTTGATAAAAAGATATACTTCCGGGGCCTGATCAAGGATGATTACGGTTTTTCCCGGCTCACATTCAATTACAGGCACGATACAGACGGGACCGTGGAGGAAACGGAGGAATATGTTGTGGAGCTCCCGGTAAGCAAACAAACCAACCAGCAGCAGTTTTTTCATTTTTTCGACCTGGATACCATCAATATCAAGCCCGGTCACCAGATCGCCTATCATTTTGAGATCTGGGATAACGATGGGGTGAATGGAGCCAAGGTCACACGTTCCCAGCCCATGCTATTCAAGGCGCCTACATTGGAGGAAATTGAAAAAATGACCGAAGAAGACAACCAGAAGATCAAGGACGAACTGGAGCGTAGCATCAGGGAAGCAAGGGACTTGCAGAAGAAGGCCGATGAATTGAGCCGTAAGCTGATCGAAAAGCAGGAAATCAGCTGGCAGGAAAAGCAACAGATCCAGGATCTTTTCAATGAACAGAAGAAATTGCAAGAGCGTATTGAAAGCATTCAAAAAGAGAACCAGCTTAAATCTCTGCAGGAGCAGAATTACAAACAGGTGGATGAAGAATTGATACGCAAACAGGAACGGTTGCAGGAATTATTTGATGCGATCATGAACGAGGAAATGCGGCAGATGTTCGAGGAATTGCAGCAACTCATGGATAAGATGGACAAGGACAAGGTCAACGAAATGCTGGAAAAGATGAAGCTCGACAGCAAGGATTTGGAAAAGCAACTCGACCGCAACCTTGAATTATTCAAGCAGCTGGAATTTGAAATGAAGTTGCAGGAAAGCATCGATAAATTGAAGGAACTGGCTAACCGGCAGGAGGAACTGGGAAAGAAGAGCGATGAGAAAGACGCCGATCCCCTTGATTTGAAAGAGCAACAGGAGAAACTGAATGAAGAGTTTGATAAGTTCAGGAAGGACCTGGAAGACTTAAGGAACAAAAACAATGAGCTACAGGAGCCTAACCCGATGATCGATTCCCGGGAGATGGAGGAAGACATAAAACAGGACATGGAGGAAGGCACAGAAATGCTGGACCAGGGTAAACCTTCCAAAGCATCTCCGAAGCAGAAAGGCGCTGCAGGGAAAATGCAGGAGATGGCCGGTAAGATGGAGCAGATGCAAAGCGACATGTATGACGAAGGACTGGGGGAAAGCATTGAGGATTTGCGGATAATCCTGGAGAACCTTTTGCAATTGTCGTTCGACCAGGAGGATCTGATGGAAAGGACGCGTGAAATTTCCACGATCGACCCGCAATATCCTGCCATTATGGAGGCGCAGAAAAAGATCAGGGATGACCTGGTGATGGTGGAAGACTCGTTGTGGGCCCTGAGCAAGCGGCAGCAGATGATTGAACCGTTTATCACACGAGAAATTCAGAACATCAACCATCATGTCGACCGGACGCTGGACAATCTGACCGACCGGAAAAAGGCCATGGCTGCGGAAAGCCAGCAATTTGTCATGACCGCTATCAATGACCTGGCTTTATTGTTATCGGAAGCGCTGCGCCAGATGATGGATGCAATGCAAATGCAAGCTTCCGGTCAATGCAACAAGGGCAGTCCGAAACCCGGAAAAGGACAGGCCTCTATGAAGAGCATGCGGCAATTGCAACAGCAGCTCAACGAACAGATCCAAAAAATGAAAGAAGGAATGGGGAAGCAGGAGGCGCCTAAACCAGGTGACCGTAACACCATGAACAGTGAAGGCTTTGCACGTATGGCGGCACAGCAGGAAGCCATCCGGCGGATGATGGAGCAATTCCAGGAACAGATGAAGGAAGAGGGGCTGGGGCAAAGCAAGGAGATAAATGAGATGATGGATCAGATGGAAAAAACAGAGACCGAGCTGGTCAATAAGATGATCACGCAACAGACACTGGAAAGGTTGAAAGAGCTGGAAACAAGGCTGTTAAAACATGAGAAGGCGGAGTTGAAAAGGGAGATGGAAGAGCAACGGGAATCAAGGGCAGGAAAAGATGTTAACAATAGAAACCTTAATGACTTTTTAGAGTATAACAAGCTTAAAAGTAAAGAAGTTGAATTGCTCAGGACCGTACCCCCCAACCTGCGACCCTTCTATAAAGAGAAAGTTAACCAGTACTTTTATTTTTTTGAATTGCGTTGAAGCATGAAAAAACGGAAAGAGATGAAGATTTTCTCCACGGTTGATGAGATGCACCGGGTGGAGGGATTTGTAGAACAAATCAGTGATGAATACCTGTTAGGCGACAATTATTTTGGCAACATTATGGTAGCGGTGACAGAAGCCGTGAAAAATGCCATTGTCCACGGAAACGGAAGCGACAAAAACAAAAAGGTCGGAATCGGTCTGGAAGCAGGGAAAGAGGGGCTATGGATCAGTGTTGCCGACCAGGGTGCAGGATTTGATTACGAAAAATTTATTGGCCGGGAGATATTCATGTCCCGGGAAGTGAAAGCAGGCGGGCTGGCGCTCATCAACGCCCTGGTGGATGAAGTAAGATTCCGTGAAAACGGAAGGATCATTGAAATGTTGTTTCGCATTACGGGCATTGAGGAGAACATCATAGAGCAACGGCAAAACCTGATGGCCAGGTTTTTCCAGGTCAGCCATTATGAGAAAACGCATAAATAGGAACCAAACCTTATTGTGATGACCAATGCGCCGGAAATTTACTTTTTCAATGAACAGGTCAGTTTCCAGTTAACGGATAAAAGAAAAATCCGCGCATGGGTGTTTCAAACGGTTGAAAATGAGGAACATAGGCTGGGCGTGCTGAATATTATCTTTACGAATGACGAACTCCTGATCCAGCTTAACAAAGAATACCTGAAGCACTTCACCTTAACGGATATCATTACGTTTGATCTTTCCGAATCCAGGGGTACGGTTGAAGGAGACATTTATATCAGCATTGAACGGGCAAAGGAAAATGCCAGAGCCTACAGGGAACCCTTTCAGCGGGAGGTCCGGCGGCTTATTATCCATGGAGTTCTGCACCTGCTTGGCTACAGGGATAAAACCAGGGATGAGCAGGACGAGATGCGGGCCCGCGAGGAATATTACCTATCTTTACCGCCCTGGGCCTGAAATGTTCCACGTGGAACATTCCTTATCCGATAACCAGTATGTTTAAAGAATACGATATCATCGTTGTTGGCGCCGGTCATTCCGGGTGCGAAGCCGCCGCCTCGGCCGCAAATCTGGGTTCATCGGTGTTGCTGATCACCATGAATATGGCTAACATGGCCCAGATGTCATGCAACCCGGCCATGGGCGGGATTGCCAAGGGACAAATCGTACGTGAAATTGACGCTTTGGGTGGGTATTCCGGGATTGTGACCGACAGAACCATGATCCAGTTCCGTATGCTCAATAAATCCAAGGGACCGGCCATGTGGAGCCCCAGGGCACAGAACGACCGGATGCTATTTTCGATTGAATGGCGCAAAATGTTAGAAAACACCACGAACCTCGATTTCTGGCAGGATATGGTGACAGGGGTTGTGACAAAGAATGGTTGTGTTACCGGTGTTACCACTTCTATGGGGCATGAGATCAGGGCCAAAGCTGTTATCCTGACCAATGGGACCTTTTTGAACGGCGTTATTCATATCGGGATGAAGCAGTTCGGCGGAGGAAGAATCGGTGAAAAGGCGGCGAAGGGATTAACCGAATGCATGGTTGACCTGGGGTTTGAGTCAGACAGAATGAAAACGGGAACACCGGTGAGGGTCGACGGACGAAGCCTCGACTTCACAAAAATGGATGAGCAGAAAGGCGATGATAATCCGGGGAAGTTCTCTTTTACCGATACCCCCCCACTGGTTGAGCAGCGCAGCTGTTATATCACATATACAAACCAGGAGGTTCATGACATACTGAGGACAGGCTTTGACGAGTCGCCGATGTTCTCCGGGAGAATAGAAGGTATTGGCCCAAGGTATTGCCCGTCGATCGAGGATAAGATTGACCGGTTTTCGGGGCGCGACAGCCACCAGCTATTCGTCGAACCGGAGGGCTGGGATACGGTGGAGTACTATGTGAACGGCTTTTCTTCCTCGCTGCCCGACCACGTCCAATTTGCCGCGCTCAGAAAGATCCCCGGCTTTGAAAATGCACGTATCTTCCGGCCGGGTTATGCCATCGAATACGATTACTTCCCGCCGGTTCAACTGAAACTGACGCTGGAAACAAAGCTGGTCGAAAACCTCTATTTTGCCGGGCAGATCAACGGTACGACCGGGTATGAGGAAGCGGCCGCACAGGGATTAATGGCAGGGATCAATGCACACCTGAAGCTAAAAGATGAGCCGGGCCTTGTCCTGAAGAGATCCGAAGCATACATCGGCGTGCTGATCGATGACCTGATCACCAAGGGGGTGGATGAACCATACCGCATGTTTACCTCAAGGGCGGAATACCGGATCCTGCTGCGCCACAGCAATGCCGACCTGCGCCTGACGCCCTTGTCGCACCGCATCGGGCTCGCTTCTGATGAACGATATGAAAGGGTTGTCGGCAAAAGTGAGAAGATCGGTGAACTGATCCGCTTCATGGAAAAGAATAGCGTTTCACCCGACCAGGTCAACGGATTCCTGGAGTCTGCCAGAACAGCCCCGATCACGCAAAAAGTCAAAATGGCCAGCCTGCTGTTACGTCCGCAGGTGAACCTGGCCGGTTTGCGAATGATCCTTACGGTCCTGGATAAAGCGATCACTTCTAATATGGAATGCCGGGATGAGATCATGGAAGAGGCTGAAATCAGGATCAAGTATGAGGGGTACATCGGCAAGGAGGACGAGATGGCGCAAAAATTGGAGCGGCTGGAAAACATCAGCCTCAGGGAAGATTTCGATTACCACCGGCTCACCGCCCTTTCTTTCGAAGCCCGTGAAAAACTCTCCCGGATCAAACCCCGGTCGCTCGGACAGGCCGCCCGGATATCCGGTGTCTCACCGGCTGACATTTCCATTTTACTGGTACACCTCGGCCGGTAATCGTTCCACGTGGAACATTTTTTGCCGAAAGACCAACTAATCTGACCTGTATTTATGCTGTCCCGTTTTTTGCTTAATTTTAAGCCTTCTGGCGCACGCGGGTGCACGGACGAATTGTGGTATATTTTTTATCAGAAAATCGCTCCAGGCGTCGCTATTGAGGCCTGTTGTAAGTGAATGAAACTCAGTAAGATTTTATATTATGGAACAAGACCTGGCTATAAAACGAAAAATTTTCCGCTTCGCGGTGCTTTTTATCCTGTTCTTCGCCGCTGCAGCCTTCATACAGGTTTTTTTCAGGGATACCGGCTCGCGGCCCGGCAAGTTGACAGAACGCTCTGAAAAGGTGTTGCAAACGAAAGAGAACAAACTAAGATCAGTGCTGAATGAACTACCCTATGGAGATTCTGATTCTTCCATTCCTGAATTCAATGAAATACATCGAACCATCCCGGAAAACATGTGGACAGACGACGGGATCCTCATTCTCGTTTACCACGACGATTCACTGATTTACTGGTCTGATAATAATTTTCCGGCTGAATCCAAATTCCCGGGAAACCTGTTCAACAAATCTTTCATTCAATATGGGAATGGCTGGTTCAGGGTTATTTCTGCCGAAAATAACAACATAAATGCTGTTGGACTGATACTGGTAAAAAGTGATTATCCATATCAGAATGAATACCTGGTCAACGCCTTCCAGGAAGATTTTAAAATTCCTGAAACCACAACTCTTGATACTGTTCCCGGGCGAAATAATATTCATGCAGCTGATGGACAATTCCTGTTTTCTATCTGGATTCCGCCCGGTACAGGGAATAACCGGAGCGCTGAACTGCTGGCATTTCTCTTTTTTACACTGGCGCTGGTATTCCTGATCGCCGTGTTGTTTTACCTTTATCTTGCATTTGATTTTTTCAGAAAAAGACCATTCCTGTTTTTACTGGCATTTGTTTTCGACGTTTTTTTGCTGAGATTCCTGATTTTGTATTTTGAAATTCCCCGGTTTATTTATCAGAGCGATTTATTCGGGCCTTATTTGTACGCCTCCTCCATAATTTCTCCCTCCCTGGGGGATCTCTTTATAAACAGCGCTATTTTCCTTACGCTGGCATGGATTTTTTATGACAAGTTTAACTTTTCTATTGACGGCCACGGCCGGGTTGGCAGGAAAATAACCGGGCTTGTTTTAATGCTCTTTCAAGGGATACTCTTTTATTTCCTGGTATCCGCCATCCGCCGGATGGTTATTGATTCGAGTATCGAATTGAACCTTAATAACATATTTAATATCGATATATATAGTGGCATTGGATTTATGGCCATGACTTCCATGATTATGGCTTTTTTCCTGGTTACTGCAAAACTCTGTGGAATGATTTGCAAGAGTGAATGCAATCCCTGGCAATTTGCTGCCATGGCATTGTTTACATCATTGCTGACTATCCCGTTGTTCTCAACGGGCTCCTCACATGCCTATCCACTCGTATATCCGGCTGTACTGATGATATATTTCATGTCATTCCTGACTTTTAATAATAAAAAGGCAGGTTATCGGAATATCCAGGGCGCTTTGACCTATATCGTTTTATTTGCGCTTATCAGCACCTTCATCCTCGATTACTATCACCATGAAAAAGAAAAAGGCAGGCGGAAAATACTGGCCGCAGAGTTGTCTTCAAAAAGAGATCCGTTGATGGAGCATGAGTTCCTGAAAATGTATGATAATATTATGGCCGATGCGGAATTGAAAAAACTGCTGGATATCCGGTTAACAGAGCCCGGTACCGATGAGATCATTATAAATTACCTCAATAAGACGTATTTCTATTCAGTATGGAATAAATATGAGTTTTTTGTGACCATTTGCCGGCCGGAGGAGATCCTGAACATACAACCCGCCGGATTTCTTACGAACTGTTTCGAATATTTTCAGGATAGAACGGCTTCTCCCCTATCTGAAAAGATCTCCAGTGGGATCTATTTTTTGAATAATATCGCGCAAAATAACAATTACCTCGCGCTGTTTGATTTCGAGGCCGGTGAGAACAGCATTGTACCGACAAGGATTTATGTTGAACTTTTCTATAAATACGTCTCTGAAACCGGACTGGGATATCCCGACCTGCTGATCGACAGCAAGGTCAGGATCATATCGGGACTTTCCGATTATTCCTATGCCCGCTATGTCAATGATAGACTCATATACAAGTATGGCGATTTCTTTTATAAACTGGCTTTTGATGATTATTCGCACGGGCCGGGGCAGTCCTATTTTATCGATATCAAAGGATATAATCATTTTGTTACGCATATTGATGAATATAATAAATTGATTATCAGCAAGAAAAGTCTAACTTTCCTGGACCTTATCGCCCCATTCTCCTACCTTTTCATTTTCTTTGGTTTATATACACTGCTCATGGTCATGCTGCTTATCCTCTACGGTAAATTCAGAAAGGTAGAGATCAACTTCAGCAACCAGCTCCAGATCTCCATCATCGGGATCATTATCGTGGCATTTGTAGTGCTGGGACTGATCACCCGTTCCAATATCATTCATCTATACAATAATAAAAACCGGGATTACCTGAATGAAAAAACTTTTTCCGTGCTGACAGAGCTGGAACATAAGATTGGGAATGAGCCGGAAATAACCGGTGAGATGCACGGTTATCTTTATGAACTGCTGTACAAATTCTCCCTGATTTTTTTCACAGACATCAACCTTTTCGACCCAAGCGGCAACCTGATATCGTCATCAAGACCGCAGATATTTGAAGAAGAACTTATCTCCAGGAAGATGCACACGCAGGCATTCTACAAGCTGGCCTACGACCAGAGCCTGCTGTATATTCAGAATGAAAAGATCGGACGGCAGGAATACCTTTCCGCTTATATCCCGTTCCGGAATAACAGGGACCAGATCATTGCCTACCTCAACCTCCCCTATTTTGCTAAGCAAACCGAATTGCGAAAGGAGATCGCCGATTTTCTGGCGGCTTATATCAATGTTTACGTACTGCTGATCGTGTTGTCGGTCATGATAGCGATAGTTGTCTCGCGCCTTGTCACCCGGCCGCTGCAGCTCATACGGGAAAAAATGGGGCATGTCGGGCTGGGCAAAATCAATGAAAAGATCGCATGGCGGAGGCGCGATGAGATTGGCAGCCTGGTGGATGAATACAACCGGATGATCGATGAGCTGGCCAGAAGCGCCGAACTGCTGGCCATGTCGGAACGCGAGGGCGCCTGGCGTGAAATGGCCCGCCAGGTGGCTCACGAAATAAAGAACCCGCTGACCCCCATGAAGCTGAGCGTCCAGTACCTCCGGAAAGCATGGAAGGAGAAGACGCCCGACTGGGAAAAGCGGATGGAGAATTTCACCCGGACGATCATCGAACAGATCGATGCCCTGTCGGAAATAGCCTCCGAGTTCTCTGACTTTGCCAAGATGCCGCTAGCCACGCTGGAAAAGATTGAACTGGCCGGGATCGCTAAAAATGCGGCGGAACTTTACCATCACCTGGATAACATTCACATTACGATCGAACATTCCGGGCTGCCGCACTTTGTAATGGCCGACAGGCGGCAGATGCTGCGGGTGTTCAATAACCTGATCCAGAATGCCATGGAGGCCATCGGGAACGAAAAGGAAGGCTTTATCCGGATAGACATCACCCGGGATGATGGCTATCACCTGGTCACCGTAACGGATAACGGCTCAGGGATCACCGCGGAGCAGGCGCAGAAGATATTCACCCCCAGTTTTACGACCAAAACCAGCGGGATGGGATTGGGACTTGCCATGACGAGAAGCATCCTGACATCGATCGGCGGAACCATCACGTTTACGTCTGTCCCGGGCGAGGGGACCACGTTTACCCTTATCCTTCCCGAATACAGGGGAGAATGACAACTCAGCCCATCAGCCGGATCAGCCCGCGGTAATCGGCTTCATTCAGTTTATGATAATTGCCGCCGGCTTTGTTGCTGACCAGCGTGGCAAAGATCTCTTCCCCGTGTTTCGCGGTATCGATACCAGTATCCGCAAGCCTGACAGGGGAGCCGATGGAGGTAAAGAACGATTCCAGGGCATGAATGGCCTGGCCTGCCGCGCTTACCCCGAAAAGGTTGAGGCCAAGGGTTTCTATCCGCCGCGGTATTTTAGGCGTATGCAATTTCAGCCAGGCGGGATATACTATGGAGAGGGAAGCGCCATGAGGCACGTCGTATAAAACCGAAAGTACGTGCCCCACGGAATGGACTCCCCATTCGCCCGATTTCCTGCCATAGGATGTCAGGTTGT
Organism: Bacteroidales bacterium; assembly: GCA_019429045.1. Taxonomy (GTDB): domain Bacteria; phylum Bacteroidota; class Bacteroidia; order Bacteroidales; family JAGOPY01; genus JAGOPY01. The sequence goes on along the minus strand of JAHYJL010000013.1, from coordinate 2,721 downwards.
TCAGCGCGTTGGTGGCCGCGTACATGATCTTTTCACGCAGCGCGTAGTTTTCAGGGTCATTCATTAACGCGGGTCCGTGTTCCATCGCCTCTTTGATGATGGCATAGACGAAACGGTCCGACAGCGTGGCCTCCCCTTCCCCGAAATAGGCCTCCAGGCAATGGGCGATCAGGTCGGTGATGCCGTAAGCGGTGTAATCCTTCGGTACGGAAATCGTATAAGCCGGATCGAGGAAGGACTCCTTCGGGTAGGTGAGCGGATCGCCATAACCCAGTTTTTCCTTTGTGGCATTGTTCTGCACCACGGCGAAGCGGTTCATTTCGGTGCCGGTTGCCGCCAGGGTGAGCACCGCGATAAGCGGCACGGCCGATTTGGGCTTCTGCCGGTTTTTCATGAATTCCCAGCCGCTATGGCCGACCGGGATAGTGATCGAAATGATCTTGGCCGAATCGATCACGCTCCCCCCGCCTACCGCCAGGATAACATCCGCTTTCTTCTCCCTTCCAAGGGCAGCCGCGGCATCCACATCTTCGATCACAGGATTCGGCTTTATCCCCGAATATTCAAATACCTCCGCCCCGGCTTCTTTAAGCTGCGCCATGACCTGGTCGTACACGCCGTTCCTTTTAATCGATCCCCCACCGTATACAAGCAAGACGCGTTTGCCGTATTTTGACACCGATTTTCCTAGCTTGTCAGCCACTCCCCTGCCAAAGTGCAGTTTTACCGGGTTGTACATTACAAATGGTTCCATAAATTGCTAAACTTTTATACTGTTGATTACGGTTTCGGTATGCCAAAGGTAGAGATCATTTTTATTTTGTCGCAAGTTACCGTAATGGAATTGACCAGCGCCCTTCCGGAGAGCGTGGCACCGGCAATCGCGTCAATGTCTTTGCCATATTCTAAACCGCAGCCGTCAGAGCCTTTGAATTGGGCCAGCCAACGCTTGTTTGTGATTTCCACACCCCTGTCGGATCGGTATTCAAGTATCTCAACCTGCTCAATGATAAGATCAGCAGAATAAATTACCATGTAGTCGAACTTTTCAGTTCTGCCGCGGGCTTTTCCGAATAGTACATATCCTTTGAGTTCATCGTCAATTTTGACTTCGTAGGCGGTTGGAGCAGCGTCGGCAGGAATGCCGGTGATTTCGGTAATAACCGGTGACAACGACAGGTCTTGTGAGCGAAACACAGATTTCAAAGCGGCTTCCATCTTTTTCCTGGCAGGCTTGCTCATCTGGAATTCATCCTCAGACGGTACATACCAGGCGAAGACAACCCATATAATGATAAACAGCAATTTCATCTTGTCTTATTAAAACCAGACACCAATACCCAGATTAAGACGAGAGAGGGATGCTTCCTCCGATTTATTTTTAAATAGCTGGTAATCTGCTTTCAGTGCAACACCGCTTACCGGTTTCCATCCGATCCCAAAAGTGAATTCTTCACGGTGGTATGCCGGATTTGCCAACAGACTTCCGTCAACCGAGTACTGTGTGTTATAATTTTCATATCTGATGAAAGGGATCAGCTCACTTTTTATCCGGTTTGAGGCAGTAAAAACGTTATATCCTGCTTCGAAATACATTCCATACATTGAACTGCCAAAATCACTACCGGTGAAAGCGTTATATTCATCCGTATTGCTGAAAGCCCCATAATTGAACTGGCCTCTAAGCTGTATGCCCTTAATTGTATAACGGGCATCAATACCAATCATCGATATGCCAACGAGTGAGGAGTCGGCCGACAGTCGATCCTCCCCCTCCTTTGAGACTTCTTTGAAAAGGGTGGATTGTGATTGGCCGATGTAACCCGACAGTCCGAAGTTCAACCTACGAAGCCCGTAATATTCAACTTTGCCAGTGAAATTGGGGAAGGCGATAACAGATTTGATTCCCTTTTGCCGACCGCTGCGTAACGCATTCTGGCCATTGAATTTCGCATTGCCGTCGTAACCCAGAAAACCATTGACCACATATAGCTGGTATTTGAGATCAGCTTGCCGGATAGTGCCCGCAAACCCTGCCCCAAGCTCACGCCAGGTGGTTGGTAAAATGTATGTGTCTACAGAAGGTCTTTCCACACCATTGTACGTCGGAAGTTCATGATATTCGTTTATGATCCCCATTGGAACAAGCATCAGGCCGCCGCGGAACTTCAGCCAGTCCTTCAGTGCATATTCGATGTAAGCCTGCTCTACATAGAGTTCACTGACATGTTCCATTTCAATCTCGGTGAAGAACTGTATCCTGTCGCTGAATTTGTAACCGAAAAGCAACACCAGCCGGTGTACATCCAGGGTGCCGTTTTTTATGGTTCCGGCCTCAAAGGGTTGATTAAAATCGATTTGCGCATATCCGCCAATTGTTAGCCTGTCATTATCCGCCGACATTTTTTCGGTGGCGTTCAGGTGTTCATCCGGGTTGTCAGTAGTCTGAGAAAACGCTGAAAATGTTAACATTAAAAACAGAAAACAAGCGATATTTTTCATAGCCTTATTTAGATTAATTTAAAATAGTACCGGCAAAAATATAACTATGAAAATTATCCGGGTGCGATTTTCATTCTAAATTTTGTCTAAATTAAGAATACTAAGAAATTATCCCGCTCCCCAAACAAACCCTCCTCTCGGTATCATAAACCACCGCGAACTGCCCCGGCGCCACCCCCGCCATACTCTTTTCCGAATGAATAATATACCTCAACCCCC